>WQVT01000016.1 GCA_009785715.1 Acidimicrobiaceae bacterium
CAGTAGTTCTCCGTCAGGGCCCGGGCCTGGGTGTAGCTCATGCCCTGGTTGACGAAGTCGTTGTAGAACGCAACCAGGGAGGCGGCGATCTGCGAGATGATCTGATTCTCGTCGTCGCGTGGCTCGACCAGGTTCGCCACTCCGTTCGAGGTACGGGACAGGTCGAAGACGCCGTTGTTCCCGGTCACCGTCGGGAAGCCGTCGGCCTGAGGCGTGCCCAGGGTCCCCTGCACCAGCAGATGCCGGTGATCGGAGGAATACAGCTGCGGGTCGACACTGGGCCCGCCGCCGAACACGTTGTTCAGGTCGAAGCGGAAGCTCTCGAAGTTCGTCAGCGTGGAGGCGTTCACGTTCGCCTCGGGCTGGGCGGTCACGTCGAAGTCGAGGTTGTGGTCGATGAACTGCCCCAGATACGTGTACTCCGCGGGGAGCGTCGCACTATCGTCAGGGGTCCCCTGATCGGTCCCCGGCGGGTCCGGGGTCGGGTTCTCCATCGCAGCGGCGAGATCGGCCGACGCCTGGTCGGAATAGTGGAACGCCGGCAGCTGCGGGAACATGGTCCCGAAGCACATCTGGGCGGTGGACGTGGTGCTATCCACGTTCCCCGGAGCGCAGGTCGGCGTCGCCGCCCCCGCCATCGACGGAGTGGCCATCGGCACCAGGAGCGCGGTCGACGCTGCGGCGACGACCATCATCCTCCTGACCCTCTGGCGCGGAGTCCAACGCGCGCGAACAAGATTCGAATTCGGTTTTTTCAACGGATCGACCACCTAACAGTTAGCCAATTGGGGGACTGGGTAGAAACGAGTATCGACTTGAAGGACACTCATTCATTTTCTGTTTCGGGGTAGGCTGACGCGGAGCGCGAGCCCAGGCTTACCGTAGGGTGAACAGTTGGTTCAGCCTAGGGTCACTATGGTGCACGATCCGCCCTTTATCGGGATCCTCGGCAGAAAACAGCCGATGTTCCACCCAATCTGAGCTAGTCGCGGCTCCGCAGTATTTCGGCAACCCGCAAAGCGAGCAGCACCTCATCGCTGCGATCGCTGACACGGTGGTGCATCAGCTGCTCCGCGGAGCGCAACTGCCGCTCGATCGTCTTGCGGTCTCGCCGGCGGAGCGCGGCCGTCGCCGAGACACTCTGGCTGTGCTCGAGATAGGCGCGCAGCGTCTCACGCAATTCCCACATCCGTTCGTTCTGACGATCGAGCTCGCCGAGCTCGCGCTCGATGAAGCCCTTCGCAAGCTCACCGTCGCGGAGCACGGCAATCAGCACGCGCAGGTCGGCAAAACGCACGGCGCGCTCGTCAGTTGCCGCCGCGATCGCCCGCGCCTCTATCGCCTGGTGGTGACTGGCCACGAATCCCGCTATCCCTTCGGCGGGCTCTCCGACCGCGACCCGGGCATCCGAGGAGCGGAGCGAGGCGACCAGGGAGTCAAGCTCATCGTCGGCGATCCGGTTCTTCCCGCCGAGCCATCCCCAGGCTCCACCGTCGGGCGACTCCACTCGCAACAGCGGCCGCTCCGTCAGGCGTGCGGCGGCATCCAGCAGACCGGAGGAATCCGCGACCAGCGCAATGTGGTGGGAAGCCAGGTCATAGCCCAAATCCAAGGGATCGACCCAATGCCCTTCGAGGGCACGTTGCACCGCACGCAGACGCGAGTCGTCGTTGATGCCCGCGACTCTTGCGAATTCTCGTTCACATGCCTCGAGGAACAGCGAGTTCAGGCGTGCGGCATGGCCTTTGAGCCCCTGCCTCGCCGTCTTCACGACCTCCCAGCAGAGCGCCGAATCCGAAAGCGTTCGCTCGGCTACGACCTCAAAACGCTCCCAGAACGCCTCCTGGCCGACGAGCCACGGGTCCGTGAGCTGGGGCAGTTCGCTTCTCGACTCCGCACAGAGACGCGCCAGCTCGACCAACTCCGGCAGCAGTTCCTGTGGGAGCTCGGTTTGGAAGCGCAACCTGGCGAGCGCATCACGCACGGCAGCGGACACCGCCCTGCGCACAGCCTCCCCGAGCGCGGGTGACAGTCCGCCGCTCGCGGCTTGCCTCCGCCGCAGCACGCTGTCTTCGACCGTCGCAACCCACAGGTCGAGCTCGGGTTCGAGTGCGTCGACAACCTCGGCAACCAGGGCCCACACGGCCCGGCGTTCGTCAATCATGTCGATCCTCATCAGTGGACTTTTGCGCCGCAATATGCAACACGGGGAACAAGCAAGCGCGGTCTTCTCAGGTGTGCAGTTGGTTTCGATCCGTCAACCATCGGGTGAACCCGCGAATACGGGACCCGCACCTACCACTCCTCTAGCCTGGGGTTTTGGCTGGCGGACCTCTGCACCGGCGGGGAGCATCGCGTCCCGCGGACCCAAGACCGACCCCGCTAGCACCTCCTTTTGCTCTTCCTATGGCGCAACATCTCGACAGGCTGGCAGGGTGCCGGACCCGACGCCGGGACGAGTGCGCCCTAGCTCAATCAGGAGATCGAGCCACCGAAAGTGACGGTCCTGCGGACCGCCGATGCCAAATAGATTTTCGTTAGGTTGCTCGCCGCGGTGCTATCAGAGGCGCCCGCCCCCGTCAAGACCAAAAGCATCAAAAGAGCAGCCTTTTATCATTGAGAAACTGTCAGATCCGAGTAGTGATAGTCGTACGGATCTCCCGCTGTTGCCCCAAACCCTTCCGATTCTCGGTGATTCCGCGCCGCATGCGATGGTCGGACAAGGGCAACACGTGACTCGGCCCGCGCCTCTGGTCAGGAGTCTGGGATTTGTGCATGATGTGAACAGCACATAGCCAAGACCTGTCCAACCGCGGACGCGCCCTCGAAGGGGCGGTTTTCGTGGCCACTCCCAGCGCCGTGATGGGTCTTGGTGGCCACTCCCAGCGCCGTGATAGGTCTTGGTGGCCACTGATAGCGGCGGGAGCAGCGAGGCACCCGCTGCGGTGTCACCGTCACCGTGGGTGGGGTGGAGGCAGTATCCTGAAAGTTGAACTACCCGGTCCGGCGATTCATCGGAGGAGGAACCATGGCGGGAAACCGAACAACCGTCGGCGATCTCGAGATCAACACGGGGCACTTCGTCGCAGCGGCAATCTTGATCGGGGTCGGTGGGCTACTCCTGTTCGTGGGCGTCATCGTCGGCAGCCTCCATGCCCTCTCGGAGGGCACACGCCTGGTCGGCCGCATGGAGACGCCACCCAACGAGCTCGCCAAGGACAAGATGAACCGGCTCTCGATCGCCGCCAAGGCCGGCGCCAACGCCTGGAAGGGATATACGGGATCCGACGCCGCCTCGGCCGAAAGTTAGGTTCGCGCTCCCGACGCCCTTACGATTTACGCAGTCGGATGCGAAGCGATGGCGCGCACAACGCAACACATCTTGCCATCAACGGCCCGAAGGAGATCGTCTGACCGCTGAATAGGCGGTCGATCGCCCGAGATGAATGATTGTTCATCGCCTTACCGAACGCTAACTTTAAGGAATAGCCGTTGGTCCGGGTTCGGTTAGGTATTTCTCCGTCGAGTTTTCGGCCCAGCGGGCCCTCCTCCCACACCACGCAATGAGGTCGCGCGGCGGGCAGCGCACGGCTTGAGAGCCGCTCGACTCTGAGCATCTTGGCGTCGGCTGGACCGCTCGGCCGGGCGAGCCCCTCCCCAGCGCGCCGGACTCAGCGCCCCATTTTGGCCCTCGACGGTCAAGTCACCCGATTGTTACGTTCTTGTTTCGTCCTCTAGTGCCAGTGGGTCGTGAAGCCGCGTCCTCGCTGATTGGTCGGCCACATTCAGGCCTCCCTCACGAGTCGCGGTAGTGCGGAGCGCGCCTTCGACCGCGACCTGACAAAGGAGGGAAACCGGAAAAGTGACAGGTCCGCGACATGAGTCCAGCGTGTGCCGATTCAGCGACAAGGGGGCTACAACGCGATGAGCATCAAGGATAGGGATCCAGGGCAACACGACGATTCCGAGCCGCGCGAAGAGACACAGAAGGAAGAGACACAGAACGAGACGCCTGCAGGCGGGACGACACGACGGCAGTTCCTGACCCGGGCAGGTACAGCCGGCGTTGCGGCCGCCGCTGCCTCGATGGGCGGAACCGATATTTTCGGTGGCGTCCACTCGGCAGCGGCCGCGACGCCGCCACCTCCCGGGGTACCGGCCTCCGCAGGCTTCTTCGGTCGCATCTTCCCGAAACTCCCCGCGTTCGCCCCGGCGACGAACCAGGTGAGGGCGGCGCTCCTCGAAGTCGGTCAGTCCGGCGGGATTCTCGACGCGCAGGATGATCTGGCAGCCGGACCGGTGGCCCTGATCACCGACCCAACGGTCAACGGGAACCCCACGGCGACGAACGCCTACGGCACGAACCCGGACAACGTCACCATGACGGCAGGGTCCACGTTCATCGGTCAGCTGATCGACCACGACATCACCTTCGACCAGACCTCCCTGCTCGGCGTCACCCAAAACCCCACCGTCTCGCCCAACACGAGGACTCCCGCACTCGACCTCGACTCGATTTTCGGGGGAGGTCCGGCAATCCGCCCCGACCTGTACCAGCCCAACGCTGACGGTTCGGTCGGTCCCAAGATGAAGATCGGGAGCGGTGGCGTCCATGAGGACATCCCCCGTGTCCAGAACGCCGACGGCTCCTTCAGCGCCGTGATCAGCGATCCTCGCAACGACGAGAACATGATGCTCGGGGGGCTCCACTGCGCCCACATCCTCTTTTACAACCGGGCAATCGACGACCTCCCGAGCATCAACCCCGCGCTCATGGGCAGGACCACGCCGTTCCCGACCTCGACCTCTTTCGACGTCTTTCTCGCTGCTCGCCAGATCACCCTGTGGCACTACCAGTGGCTCCTGGTCAACGAGCACCTCATGCAGGTCTGCGGCTCAGCCGTCGTCAACGACGTCCTGGCGCACGGGAATCGCTTCTACCGCCCCCCGCAGGGTGACGGCTTCATGCCGATCGAGTTCGGCGCCGCCTCCTACCGGTTCGGCCATAGCCAGGTCCGCCCCTCGTACCGGGCCAACTTCACAAGCGGGACCGGCGACAGCACCTCGCCGACGGCCGATCCCTTCTTCGGGCTGATCTTCGATCCGAGCCAGCCGAACTTCAACACGCCGGCCGATCGTGATGACCTCCTCGGTGGCTTTCCGGCTCCACGTCGGTACATCGGGTGGCAGACCTTCTTCGATGCCGGCGACGGTCAGGTCAAGACCAACAAGAAGATCGACACCGCGCTCTCGACCGTGCTCTTCGACCTGCCCACGCCGACCATCGCCCCGCACACCCAGACCTCTCCCGTCAATCTGGCCCAGCGCGACCTGCTCCGCCAGCTCACCTGGAGCCTGCCGTCGGGCCAGAACGTCTCCCGGGCGATGGGCATCACTCCACTGACCCCCCGCGACCTCACGGCCATCGCCGGCATCTATGCACCGTTCGGCGAGAACACGCCGCTCTGGTATTACGTGCTCGCCGAGGCGAAGGCCGCGACCGACGGCGTCACGCTCGGCCCCATGGCCGGCCGGATCGTGGCGGAGACCCTGATCGGTCTCCTGCGTGCAGACCCGGCCAGCTACCTGAGTGGCATGCCTGGCTTTGTACCGTTCCTCGGCACCGACTTCGTCGTCGGGCCCAACGCGAGCACGACCGTCGCCGGCAACCGGAGCTACACCAGGTCCCACTTCCTCCACTACGCAGGGGTCCTCGACGCCGGCATCTACCGCTGAATAGAGAATCAAACAAGCTGTACGCACCACCGGCCCCCGCCAGAACCAGGCGGGGGCCGGTGCCTCTTGAACGTGGTCTGTAAAGGCCGGTAGGAGGCCGCTCGGCTGCGATTTGGGGGTGGTGATGCCCCAGTTTGACCCTAGGCCAGGGTGGGCGCCGTCCGTAGGCTGAGATTCCCGGGGGCGGTTCGGCACGCGTGAGGCCGGCGGTTCCGGGACGGTTTGTCAAGCTCGACGACTGCTCGGCTCAACTCACGTTCTCGTTACAACAGACTCAGGAGGAGGGTGAGCTTGTGATCGCCAATCTTTTCGGACCTGACCTCGGGTACGTGGTCATCATCGTGTTGGTCGTGATGGTAGGGGGGAGCCAGCTGCCGAAGATCGCTCGCAACATCGGCACCGCCGGCAAAGAATTCCGCAAAGCCCAGCGCGAAGCCGAAGAAGAAGAGGCCGAACGCCAGCAGGCGCAACCGGTCCCCCCCGCTCCCCGAGCCGTTCCCGCCGCTCCTGCATTCAGCGACGGACAGGCGCCGCCCCAGCCGCCGGTATCGGTCGACGCGACCAGGTCTGGCGAGGATCCGCTGCGCCCCGACAGCGCCGGCTGACACCGACTCGTGCTGAGCTTTAGTCCCGAGAAGCTGTTCATCGTCGGGGTCATCGCGCTCATCGTGCTGGGCCCCAACAGGCTCCCCGAAGCCGCCCGCACGGTAGGACGCTTCGTCGCCACGGTGCGGCACCTGACCTCCGGCTTCCAGACCGAGGTTCGAGACGCGCTCGCCGAGCCCAGAGAGGCATTCAACGGCGCCCTCAGCGACTTCAAGCGCCCGCCCTACCAAACGCGAGTCGAGCCATTCCGGCATCAGCCCGACCGAACCGACGGTGACCATTCGGGCAACACCGGGCATTCGCCCGACTCCGATTACGCCGATCCCGACCATTCGGAAGACGGTGAAATGCCGAGCGACGTCTCCTTCAACTGAGATGACCTCGGGCGACTGAAATGACCTCGGGCCTGGGAGGGGCCTAACCAAGTGGCGATCACCGAAAACGAGCAAAGCGGGACAGACGCCGCTGCGGATCGTGCGCTCAAGCGGATGAGCCTGCTCGAGCACCTCGCCGAACTACGCAAACGCCTCGTCATCGTTGTCGTCGCCACCGCCGTCGCCACCATCCTGGCGTGGATCTTCTACGGCCACATCGTCAGCTTCATGCTCCACCCCTACCACGCCTACCTGCACACCCATCCACAGAAGAACATCTCCAACGGCAACCTCATCATCACCGGACCACTCGAAGGATTCACGACCCGCCTCAAGATCAGCATCTACGCTGGAGTGGCCCTCGCCTCCCCCGTCATCGGATGGCAGATCTGGCGATTCATCACCCCCGGTTTGCACAAGAACGAGAAGCGTTACCTCGTCCCGTTCTTCACCGCCGCGATCTTCCTGTTCTCCCTCGGTGTCACGACCGCCATCCTCGTGTTCCCCAAGGCGCTCACCTGGCTCATCAACGCCGGCGGCCCAGGCGTCGTCCCCCTCTTCACCCCGAGCCGCTACTTCACCCTCTACGCGGCCATGTGCGTCATCACCGGCGCAGCCTTCACCTACCCCCTCGTCGTCGTCCTTCTCGAGCTCACCGGCGTGGTCCCCTCCGCGACCTGGCGGCACTGGCGGCGCTCTGCCATCGTCACGATCTGTCTCGTCGCGGCCATCATCACCCCGAGCAACGACCCGTTCTCCTTCCTCGCCATGGCGATCCCGATGCTGATCTTCTACGAAGCAGCCATCATCATCGGACGGGCACTCCACAAATAGCCACATTGGAGGCTGCGACACCGGGATCGCATCGCTGATCTCGGGCTAGATCCCGACTGCTGCGTGCAGGCATCGCCGGCGATCGTCCCTCTAGTGTTCCTCGGCATGGTCGCAGACGGGTACCCGGTGCGGAGGTGAGGCGCGCCGCCTCCGTGCTGTGCACCGTGTTGGCCGGTGCCCTGCTCCTCGTCGGACTCGCGGCAGGAGTCGTGAACCGCCAGGTGCTCGACGGTCCCCGCTTCGCCAACCACATCGACGCCGTGCGACGCGACCCGGCCGTCAGCCGGCAGGTCGGCGAGGCCATCACCAATCAGGCCTTGTCCGCGGCCCCCGATCTGATAGCCCTTCGTCCCCTGATGGAGGCCACGGCCACCGCGCTGGCAGGCAGTCCCGCCTTCGGCCCCCTTGTCCGGACCACCGCCCGGCAGGTGCACGGATCGTTCACCCACGGCGGAGCGGGGCCCGTGGCATTGAGGCTCGTGGATGTCGGGGCCATCCTGACCGGGGCGCTGCCGGTCCTGTCCCCGCAGGCGGCGTCGCGCATTCCGCCCAACCTCTCGGTGACCCTGGCCTCTGTCGGTTCGCGCACGTTCGCCGCCCGGACGATCCACCTGACGCACTACGTCGGGTTGCTCGCCTGGCTCCTGCCGCTCTTGGCGCTGCTCGCCTTCGTCGGATCCGTGTGGTCCGCCAGAGATCGGCCGCGGGCGGTGGTCCGCGCCGGCTGGGCGGTAGTGGGAGCCGGAGCCGGGGTGGGGATCCTCGCGCTCGCCGGCGAAGTGGCAGCGTCGACCGCTGACGTCTCCACCCTGCGGGGAGCGCTGCTGGCCGCGTCGTGGAGGCAGTTCGGCCGGCCGCTCTGGGGAGCGGCGGCCGTCACGGTGGCCGCCGGAGGGATCCTCGCCCTGACCGCGAGCGGCAGGGTACGCCAGCTCGACCTTGCTGCCGGCTCGCGGCGGGTGTGGACCACGATCAGCAAGGCTCCCGCTCGAAGATGGCCCGCCCTGGCTCGAGGAATGGTGCTGTTGGTCGTCGGGTTGGGCGCGCTCCTGAGACCGGGATTGGAGTTCGCCGTCATCGCCGGTGTCATCGGCTTGGTGCTCCTGGTGGCCGGCGCCGCCGAGATCGCCGCGGCCGGCGGCGTTTCGCCCCGCCGCTCGGCCGACGGGGAACAGGAAGCCGGACCGCGTCCGGAACCCCCACGCCGGCCCCGAGGAGTCAGGTTTGCGGCGCCCGCGCTGGCCGTGGCACTCGTGGCCGGGCTCGTGGCGTTCGACGGCGCCCCGGCATCGCCGCGGATCGCCCTGGCCAACACGGGGACGGGCTGTAACGGCTACGTCGAGCTGTGCGATCGGCCCTACGACGACGTTGCGTTCGTCGCCACCCACAACGCCATGTCGGCAGCCGACGAGCCCGGCTGGTTCATCCCCGAACAACCGACCGGACTCATCGGCCAGCTCGACGCCGGCGTCCGGGTGCTGCTCATCGACACCTGGTATGGGCAGACGACGTCCACCCCGGGCCTGATCGCCACCGCTCCAGGCAGCCACAGCGCGGCCATGGCCGAAGCCGAACGGCTCTTCGGACAGGCGGCCGTAACGAGCGCTCTTCGCCTACGGAACGCCCTCTCGCCGACCCCCACCGGTCCCGTAACGCCCTACCTGTGTCACGGGCTGTGTGAGATCGGGGCCACCAAGTGGGAACCGGCCATGGCCGCCGTCCGCGCCTGGCTGGATGCCCACCCGCGCCAGGTCGTGACCTTCTTCATCGAGGACTACGTGTCGCCGGCCGACACCGCAAAGGTCTTCGAGCAGGCCGGTCTCTTGCCCGACGTGTACACCCCCCAACCCGGAAAGAGGTGGCCGACGCTCGGCCAGATGATTTCCTCAGGCCATCGGGTCGTCGTCCTGATGGAAAAACACGGAGGCGGAACGACCTATCCGTGGTTGCAGCAGGGGTTCGATGTCGTCCAGGACACTCCCTTCAGCAACCCGACTCCGGCGTCGCTCAGCTGCAGGCTCAACCGTGGATCACCGACCAGCCCGCTGTTCCTGGTGAACTATTGGCTCAGTGGCTTCCAGTCACTCGTCTCGAATGCCCGCAATATCAATGCCTACGACAAGCTCTGGCCCTACCTGCAGCGCTGCGAGGAAGAGCGGCACCACCTACCCAACTTCGTCGCCGTCAACTACTACAACGAGGGCAACGTGTTCCGGGCCGTCAACCAGCTCAATGGGCTGCCGAGTTGAGCCTGAACCGGTTGCCGTCCGGGTCTTCCAGATGAACCTCCTACGGTAGTCCGCCACGGCCGACCGAGGCTAAGGTCTGGCAAAGGGCGTTGATCGATCAAGGGGGAGCCGATCACGAAACGCAAGGCCGCCGTACCGATGGAGCCTGCGAGCCAATCTGTCGACTTTTGAGGGTGCCGCGCCTCCTTCTCCTCTGTGCCATTGTCGTTCTGGCCGGATGTGCAGGCTCAGCGCCGATAGCTCGACACCGAGCCCTATCCCCGCCGCCAGCAAGAGCCGCCTCAGTTTCCACTGAGCCGGCTCATACCACTGCTGGGCCTCCGAGCAGCACAGCGGAGCCGGCACGCGCCACCACGACCGCCCGGGCGACGACCACTGAGCCGGTGACGACCTCACGCTCCATTCGGCCGGCCAACGACCCCGCCGGACTGGCGGTTGAGCTCACCGACGTAGAAGGTCGCCTGCACGATCCGCGGACGCCCTCGGACGTGTTGCCCTTCGAGGCGCTTCGCGAGCAGCTGGCCTTCGACCGTGTCGCCACCCATCCGGCCTGGCTGCCTCTGGTCGTGGCTCGTCTTCCTACCCAATGGCGAGCAACGGTGGAGGCGAACGGCGACGCCGCAATCGAGCTTCATGCCTTGTCCACGCCCTCTTCTCACTTACCGGATTGGCAAGTCACGCCACCCATGTCGTCACCGGCGACCCTCCTCACCTACTACCAACAGGCGCAGGCGAGTACCGGAGTTCCCTGGCAGATCCTGGCTGCGATCCATATGGTCGAAAGCAAGATGAGCAGACTTCGCTCAAACAGCAGTGCTGGGGCGCAAGGGCCGATGCAATTCCTCCCCGCCACCTGGGCTTCCTACGGCCAGGGCAATATAGACGACGACCACGACGCCATCCTGGGTGCCGCAAACTATCTCCATGCTATGGGAGCCCCGGCCGATCTCGCCGGGGCCCTTTACCACTACAACCCGAGCCAGGATTATGTGCAAGCCGTGATGACCTATGCCACTCAAATGGAAAGTGACCCCACGGCCTTCGCTACGTATTACGACTGGCAGGTCGTCTTTCTGCTGAACAGCGGGCCGGTCGTGCTCCCCCAGGGCTATCCCCATGTTGCGGCCATCCCCGTGGGGTGAGGGACTCAGGACCCGAGTGCACCACGTCGGGCCCGCCCGTGTCTCGAGATGCCGGACATCCCCACCACGGGCCGGTTCAGACGGATAGAAGCGGCCGAGCCGAACGAACGCGCGTCGCCAAAAGGAAAGACCAGCCCGTTCGACGCGACCAACCAATATCCGCGCCCATCAGGCGTCGCGGCCATCCCCACCACCGGGTGGGCCAGGTCGACGGCACCAACGGAACCGAAGGTGCGCGCGTCACCAAAGCTGAAGACCCGCCCATCCGACGCCACCAACCAATACCCGCGCCCATCAGGCGTCGCAGCCATCCCCACCACCGGTTGAATCGAATCGACGGCGGCAGCAGAACCGAGGAAGCGGGCGTCTCCAAAGGCAAAAACGCCCCCGTCCGAGGCCACCAACCAGTACCCGCGCCCATCGGGCGTGGAGGCCATCCCCACCAGGGGATGATTCACGTCAGGAGCACCAGCCGAGCCGAACGAACGCGCATCACCAAAACGGAAGACCCGGCCATCCGACGCCACCAACCAATACCCACCCCCGTCAGGCGTCGCAGCCATCCCCACGACTGGCCCCTTCAGTCGGGCGGGACTGGCCGAACCGAAGAAGCGTGCGTCACCGAAGCTGAAGACCTGCCCGTCAGACGTCACGAACCAATACCCACCCCCGTCAGGCGTCGAGGCCATCCCCACGGCCGGTTCCGTCAGGTGGATAGCACCAGCCGAACCGACGAACCCGGCCTTGCCGAAGGTGAAGATCCCCCCATCGGACGCCACCAACCAGTAGCGGTCGCCCGTGGGCGAGGGAGGGGGAAGGATCGAATGGCCGGAGCCCGTCGCCATTTCCTGGAGATAGCCGACGCTGTCCTGGAACGTGCCGACGGCGACGCAGTTGCCAGCCGGGGGGCAGGACACCCCCTGGAAGGTCCCGAGCGGATTGGCAGGATTCGCATTGCCGGGGGCCGACACCTCCACCGCCTGGCCGAAGGCGCCGCCGACCTGCGTGGCTACCATCGCCTGGCGATGACCGACACGATCGTCGTAGAAGCCAGCCGCGATGCAACTCCCCACCGAAGGGCAGGACACGCCGCTCAACTCGGCAAGAGGACTCCCCGCCGCACCCGCCGGGGCTGACAACTCCAGCCCCTGCCCGAAAACCCCAGCGGTCTGCGTCGCGACCATCGCCTGACGATGACCGGCCTCGTCAACATAGGACCCGACCGCAACACAACTCACCACCGAATAACAGGACACGCCAAGGAAGCTGGCGGTCGGCTGGCTCGGATCGGCATTGACCGGGGCAGGCACCTCGGTCGCCCGCCCGAACGCACTACCGGCCTGGGCCACCGTCATCGCCTGCGTATGCCCGGCGCTATCGGTGTAGGCACCGACGGCGACGCAGTTACGCGTCGAGAGGCACGACACACCGAACAGGGACGCATCTTGGTCGGTCGAATCGGCATTGACGGGCAGGGACACCTCGGTCGCCCGCCTGAAGGCGCCCCCGACCTGCGTCGCCACCATTGCCCGAAGGTCGCCGGCGTTGTCCTTGTAGCGGCCCACGGCAACGCAGGCATTCGCCGAAGGGCACGAGACACCAAACAAGGTCGCCTCCGGAGATCCGCGGTTGGCGTTGGGAGGCGGCTTCACCCGAGCGGCCTTCCCCCACGTTCCGGTGGTTTCGATCGCGTCCATCGGCTGGACGAAACTGCCGCCGGCGTCCGCGTAGTCGCCAACGGCGACACAGCTGCCCGCCGAGAAGCAGGACACCCCCAGGAAGTTCGCACCCGGATCGACGTTCGCATTCGAGGGAGCGGTGACCTGGCGCGTCCCACCGAGATTGGTGGCATCGGCCATCGCCATCCCCGACAGGACCGGAACGCTGACGACGAGGAGGCAGGCAGCTATCCCTCCCTGCAACAGCCACAGCAGGGGCCTCGAGCACGCCCGGCGGGGAGCGGCTGCGCCCGACGGACCGGCTGGACGGTTGCTACCTACGCCATCCATCAAGGGCCGAACCCCATCGTCGATTCCCTCTCGCAGGGATAGCCGGAACTGACCACGACTCTGCCACGGGTCGTGGCGCTCTGTCACGCGGCGTGTACAGGATGGCAACCCTGCGTGGCCAGTTCGATTCGGGACCATGGCAGTCAAGCTCTCCGACATCGAGAGCTGACGCGGGCCGCGCCCGTCCCGCACTGGAGAAGGAGGGGAACCCTTCCCCTCGTCAACCGGGAACATCGACGTCAATCTGACGACATGTTCCTCCGGAAGTGGCCGGTCGCCGTGGCGGTGCTCCTCCTGGTGGCCGGAGCCGGGTGCTCGTCGACTCGTGGACAGAGCACCGCCCCGACCTCGGCGCCCCCATCGTCGATTCAAAGCACGGGCGCCACCGGGTCAAGCGCCCCGCCGAGCTCCATCCGAAGCCGGTCGATCGTCTCGACGCCGACCACGATCACACCGACCACGATCACACCGACAGCGGCGACAGGAACATCGACGTCCCCCGGCCAGGGTGCCGTGAACATGATCGTGCCGGATTCAGTCCGCCCGCAGCTTCTTGCTGCCTATGTGGCGTACCTACGCCACGAGTTCCCGACCCCCGACGGCAATCTGGTGGCCACCGATGTCAACGGGCCGCTGCCGGGAAGTGTGTACTACGCCGAGTTTCCCGCGACCGGCACCTACTGGGCTCTGGCCGGGTTCGCGCCATCCCCGCAGGCCACCGCCCAGATGTCCGTCAATTTCCAGGACAACGGCAGCTCGGGGCTCTTCGAAATGAAGCCCGGCCAGGGCTGGGTGATGGTGGCCCATGCCATGGGCGGAGGACCATGGCCGTGCGCCGGCCAGCTGGACCCGGACCTGATGAAGGCTTGGTCCATGCCGATCAGCCCGGGATGCGTGGTGGCATCGAGCGGCGCTCCCTCCCAGCCGGCAGGCGACACGTCGGCGTGGTTCTCCCCGCCTGGCTTCCCGAGCGGCCAGTACTTCGGCCTCATCTGGTCGGTCCAGCAGGACTACGACGGAACCGGATTCGTGAGCTTCGAGCCGGAGACCTGGACCTCCCCCAACGCGAGCCCGACCCGCAGCCACGACGTCGCACTCCTTCAATTCGGGCCGACCACGACGACGGAGTACTCGACGGGGACCTCACCTTCGTCGAGCCACGTGGTGGGCGGGACCTGGAACCTCAGCTTCTCCCAGCGCGTCATCGGCGACATCACCACGTTCTCGGGCAAGCCCGCTCTCGGGTTTATCCTCACCGCGGAGGGCGACAACGTCACGTCGATCCAGGAGGTCGGGCCGCTGACCCCGACCGGGCCGCCCAACTTCACCGCGCCGGCGCCCTGACCCAGAAGCCGGTGCAGACCTAGGGCG
>WQVT01000017.1 GCA_009785715.1 Acidimicrobiaceae bacterium
CGGGTCGGCACGATCAAGGAGGTACCGGGGATCCGCACCTACGTGAGCGTGGACGGCGGCATGAGCGACAACCCCCGTCCCGTCCTCTACGGCAGCGGGTATGAGGCTTTCCTCCCTCGGGCCCCGAAGGCCGACCGCCCCCGGCGGGTCACGGTGGTCGGCAAGCACTGCGAGTCGGGCGACGTCGTCGTACGCGACGCCCAGGTCCCGGACGGCCTCCGGGTCGGCGACATCCTGGCCACGCCGGTCACCGGTGCCTACGGGCACAGCATGGCCTCGAACTATAACAAGGTGCCCCGCCCCCCGGTCGTCTTCGTCCGTGGGGGCGAGGCCCGTGTCGTCGTCCGGCGCGAGAGCTACGACGACCTCTTGACCCTCGACGTCTGATTTTCTCGCAGGTTTCCGTGCGCGGGCGGTTCAGCGCCCCCGACCGTCAGTGCTCCTCAACCCCGAGCTCGGCGAGGAGCCTGCTTCGCAACTCGTCGAAGCCCGGATCGCCCCGCCGGCGGGGGTGCTCGAGCGGGATCGGGAGGTCGAGCGTGATCCGCCCGTCCACGAGGACGAGCGTCCGGTCGGCGAGGAGGACCGCCTCGTCGACGTCGTGGGTCACGAGGAGAACCGCGGGGCGGTGGCGGGCACAGAGATCCTGCAGCAGGGCGTGCATGCGGATCCTGGTCAGGGCGTCGAGTGCCCCGAACGGTTCGTCGAGCAGTACCAGCTGCGGCTCGCGGACGAGTGCCCGGGCGAGCGCCACCCTCTGCGCCTCGCCGCCGGACAGGGTGACCGGCCAGGCGCTGGCCTGTTTGGTCAGGCCCACCTCGTCGAGTGCCGCCAAGCCCCGGCCTTTCAGGGCACCGCGAGAGCCTCCCGACAGGCCGAGCGTGACGTTCGGCAGCACGCGGAGCCAGGGAACAAGCCGCGCCTCCTGGAACACCACGGCCCGCTGTTTGGGCACCAACACGTCGCCCTGGTAGCCGTCGTCCAGGCCGCCGAGGATGCGCAGCAGGGTGCTCTTGCCGCTTCCGCTGCGTCCGAGAAGGGCGACGAACTCGCCCTCGCCGATGGTCAGGCTGAGCTGGTCGAGCACGACACGACCGTCGAACGCTCGCCGGATGTCCCGGGCATCGACCGAGACCCCGCCCGGGGCCCCGGCTTCGTTTCGGTCGAGGGTGAGCGCCATGTTCACGCCCCCTCGAAGCCGCGGCGCCAGGCGAGCAGGGATTTCTCGAGTCTCCGCACGATGAAGTCGGCGATGAGGCCAAGGACGGCGTACACCGTGCAACCGAGCATGATGATGTCGGTCCGACCCCACGTCTGAGCCGCGTTGATCAGATAGCCGATGCCGCTCTTGGCGTTGATCTGCTCGGCGACGACGATGATCAACCAGCTGTGCACGAGGGCAAGGCGAAGTCCGACGAGGAACCCGGGGAGCGACCCCGGCAGGATGATCCGGCGGATCAGCCCCAGTCGGCCCAGGCCGAAGGTTCTTCCTGCCTCGATGAGTTTCATGTCGACGCCGCGAATCGCCGAGTAGGTGTTGATGTAGATGGCGAAGGTGACGCCGAGGGCGATCAGGAAGATCTTCGGGGCCTCACCGATGCCGAACCAGATGATCACCAGCGGGAGCAGCCCGAGGATCGGCACGGAGCGGGCGGCCTGGACCAACGGATCGATCAGGTCTTCGCCCCAGTGGAACAGCCCCGACAGCACCGAGATCACGAGCCCGATGGTGACCCCGAACGCCAGGCCGACGGCCACCCGCTCCAGGGAGATCAACAGGTTGGACTGGAACTGCCCCTCCGCCCACAGTTCTCTCCCCGCATTGACGACGGCGACGGGCGACGCCAGCTCGATCGGGGTGAAGACCCCCTGGCTGCACACCAGCTGCCAGATGCCGAGCACAGCCAGGGGAGCGATGAGCCGTCTGGCCCACCGGGGGATGGGTATACCCCGGTGGGTCTTGGCGGGGGTCGGACGGACGAGCACCGCGGCCGGTGCCGCGGCCAGCGCCCCGTCTGCCCTCGGAGCTTGCAATACCTCCACGGTGCTCATCGCCGATCAGTCCGCTGGCGCGAAGACCGGCGTCTGAACGAAGGGCACGCCTTCGACGAGTTCGGACTCGCGTCCGTCGGGGCCGACGGGCACCTCACCGATCAGCGTGACCCGGTGGAGGACCCGGACGTGGTCGACGTGGTGCAGGTCGCGCGGCGCCAGGTGGGCGGTGGCCCGGTTGTCCCAGAATGCGACGCTGCCCGGCTCCCAGTGGAAGCGGACCGTGTATTCGGGGCGGAGCAGCTCGGTGAAGAGATGCTCCAGGATCCAGCGGCTCTCGAGCGGCGAGACGTCCAGGATGTGGTCGGTGAAGGTGGGGCTGACGAAGAGCGCCTTCTCACCGGTGCGCGGGTGCACCCGGACGACCGGGTGGTTGGCGACGAGCGCCCGCTCCTCGAAGCGCTGGCGGTAGGCGCCGCCTCCCTTCAGGCCCTGCCAGTCTGCGGCGTAGCGGTGCTCGGCACGCAGGCTGTCCACGAACCGCTGGATCGGCTCGGAGAGGCCCTCGTAGGCGGCGACGAGGTTCGTCCAGGTGGTGTCTCCCCCGTAGGGCGGCAAGATGTCGGCGCGGAGGATGGAGCCCGCCGGCGGGTTGACGGCGGGCGTCACGTCGGTGTGCCAGCCGGAGAAGAGGCCCTGGTCCCGCCGCCCGGGGTTCTGCTTGCGGTCGATCCCGAAACGCTCCGCGGAGCGACGCTCGTCGACCGTGTAGATCTCCGGCGCGTCCTCCGGGGGCCGGTCGTCGTGCGGATGGGCATAGGTCAGCTCGCCGAACTGGCGGCCGAACGCGATCTGCGAGGCGTGGTCGAGGTGCTGGTCGCGGAAGAACACCACCTTCCACGTGTCGAGGGCGCTCTTGATGCCCTCGAGCGTCGCATCGTCGAGGGGCTGGGAGATGTCGACTCCATGGATCTCGGCGCCGATACGCCCGGCGAGAGGGTGAATCGTGAGGTCGGATTTCACCGTGGTGCTCATCTTTTTTGGGTTGCTCCTTTTGCTCTTATTCGGAGTTCGCGACGAACGATGACCCGGTCAGCCCTGTACCGCCTGCCCCTTCCCCGCCGTCACCTGGTTGAGGATCCCGTTGGAGATGGCCTCGATCTTGGTGCTGTAAAGCGGGGCGACACTGAAGGATTTGGGGATCGCCCCGGACTTCACGAGCAGCTTCACGACGCCCTGGAGCGCGTTCTGCTGCTTCTTGCCGATCGGCACGAAGTGGGACAAACCGCCGGCCGCCAGGATCGTCTTGGCCTGCTGCGTCGTCTGGTGCTCGACGTCGACGTAGTAGTCCTGGATCCACTGCGACCTATGGGACCGCTCCCAGATGTTGGCCTCGATGTCCCGGCGGATGTAGTCCTTGATGGCCGCCAGCTTCCCGGGATTGTCGAGGGCAGCGGTGGTGGCGACGGTGTAGCCGTAGGCGGGTGGCTTGGTGGTCGCGTTATTGGCGAGCACCTTCGCGTCGGGCTTCTGCTCGAGGTAGTCGGTCTTGTACTGGACGCTCAGGATGGAGGCGTCGGCGTTGCCCGATTCGATCACCGTCCCGAGTTGCTGGAGGGTGACGTTCACCTGCTGCACGTCGTGCTGGGTCAGCCCGGCGGTCGCCAGGGCTCGGAGGGCGAAGGCCTGCTGGGCCGTGCCGGTGGTGTAGGCCACCTTCTTGCCCTTGAGCTGCGCGATCGAGGTGATCCCGGGCCTGGCCACCAGCCACGAGCTCGCTCCTTGAGCCAGCGAAGTGAGCACGGCCTTCACCGCAAGGTGCTCCCCGACGGCTCCCTCCGCCGGGGTGTCGCCCATGGCGCCGAGGTCGAGCTTGTCCGAAGCCAGGGCGGCGTCGATCAGGGGGCCGTTCGAAAATTCGACGAAGTTCACCTTGTAGGGGGCGCCCTTCAGGAGGCCCGACGACGCCATGAGTGTCTCGGCGGACTGGTTCTGGTCGCCGACGTTGAGCGTGATGCCCGAGGGGATTCCCCCCTTCGCCGCCGGCACCGCTGCCGCACTCGACCCGGCCGTGCCCGCAGTGACAGACGCAGCGAGCGCTGCGGCGGAGCAGACGGTCACCGCGCGCCGGCGCAAAGCTCGATGTTGCGAACGAGATGGCATTTGGATCCTCTGGCCTCCAAGCGTGACGTGCGAAAGAACGGATGACCGAGGAACGGGTGACCCTGCCCCGATCACCGAGCTAGCTCATAAAGCTGATCGTTCTGATCATCTTTAGGCTGAATCGCACTAGGGGCAAGCTTGCTTCCGCATGGTGGGAGTGACAGCGGCATCGTCGGCGCCGCTCGTCAGCTCACGACCCACCTCCCGGGCGAAGTACTGCAGTGCCGGGACCAACTCCTTGACCAGCTGGTCGGTGAGGCGGGGAGCGCACGCCTGAACCCCGACCACGCCGATCGCGGGATCCCGGTCCGAGGAAAAGACGGGAACGGCCACCGCGCGCACGCCTTCGGCGTGCTCCTCGTCGGCGAGGGCGAACCCCCGCTGGCGGGTGAGGGTCAGGTCGGCCATCAACTCGGTCGCCGAGGTGAGAGTGCGGCTGGTGAAGCGCTCGAGACCGTGCGGGTCGCCGAGGGCGCCGCGGTGTCCCTGGCGTCCGAATGCCAGCATCGCCTTGCCCACGGCACTGGCGTGGGCCGGCTCGTGTTCGCTCGGCACCTGATGCTCGCAGACGCCGACGGTCGGCCGCGCACAGAGCACGGTGATGACCCCGGGATCTCCCGGCAGGCAAAAGCTCACCGCCAGCTTGATGCGAGCGGCAAGTTGATAGAGGTGCGGGGCCGCGGCCTCGACCTGCATGCGGGAGATCGCAGGGCGGGCGAGGGCGACCATGCCGGCACTCACCTGGTAGCCGTCTCGCCCGTGCCGTTCGAGCAGGCCGCCCCTGACGAGCGCCTGGGCGATGCGGTACGTCGTGCTGGCGGGCAGGTTGGCGCGCTCGGCGAGCTGGGCGAGGGGGAGTCGCGGCACGGCGGTGCTGAAGCAGTCGAGCACGCTGATCGCCCGTTCCACCGCCTGCGCTCCGCTGCGCTCCGTCACCCCGAGGGCCAATGCCATCCTCCAAAGTAGATTAAATCAGTAAGGTTTAACCAGTATCACACGTCGGGGCACGAGGGTCCACCCCGGAGCGGCCGGCGCTGCCAGAGGTGGCGGCTTGCTAGACACGGGGTCATGGCAGATCAAAGGCCCCCGCATCTCGCCGCCGACGAACTCACGACCGTCCACGACCTGCTCCAGTTCCAACGGGAATCGCTGGTGCGCAAGGTGGACGGTGTCTCCGAAAACGATGCACGCCAGTCACCGGTGCAGAGCGGCACCAGCCTGCTCTGGCTGATGAACCACATCGCCCGAGCCGAGCGGGGCTGGATCATCCGTCGCTTCGCGGGGCTCGAGGACAGCGAGCCGGACGTCGCCATCGGAACCGCCGATACCCTCCCTGCGGCGGTGGAGTTTTATCGCCAGACCTGGCGTGAGGTGGACGACATCGTCGCTCGAGCCCCCGGTCTCGACGAGCGGGCCCGGCGCATGGAGAGCGACCGTCCGCCAGTCAACCTCCGCTGGATCCTCATGCACCTGCTCGAGGAGACCGCCCGCCACGCCGGTCACGCCGACATCCTCCGCGAACTGCTGGACGGCTCGACCGGCCGCTGAGGCTGACTGTCACACCCCCCGTCTAAGTTTCTGGGCATGCCCACCCTGCCCTCTTATGACGAATTGCCCGTGGTCCCCGGCGCGCCGAAAGGCTCGTCGTGGGGGCTGTGGGGACCGGACGACCGCCTCGGAGCACTCAACCTGCTCACTCCCGAGGCGGCGCTGGCCGGCGCCGCCTGCGTGCGCGACGGTGCGGTGTTCAACCTCAACCTGGAGCTCGAGCTGCCGGGCCCGCCCCTGTTCCGCCGGGAGCGGCTCGAACACGTGGTGAAGGACCTGGGAACGATCGGCCACGACGACCTGCTGGTCAACATGAACACCCAGAGCTCCAGCCAATGGGACGGGTTCCGCCATATGCGCCACCCGGTCGTCGGGCACTACAACGGGATCGCCGACGAGGAGCACGGCGTGCACTTCTGGGCCCGCCGCGGGCTCGTCGGCCGGGCCGTGCTGGCCGACGTCGAACGTTGGCGGGCCTCGGCCGGCCGGCCGATCCGCCAGGGGGAGGCCGACGTGATCACCGTCGACGACCTGCAGTCCACGCTCGATGCCGAGGGCGTCGAGGTTCGCCCCGGCGACGTGCTCCTGCTCCGCACCGGGTGGCTCGGCTGGTACCGCTCGCTCGACGAGCCCGGCCGCCAGGGCGTGTCCGAGGGCCGCTTCCGTGCCCCGGGTCTGGAGCGGGGCAGGGTGGCGGCCGCCGCCCTGTGGAACCTCCATATCTCGGCGGTCGCCGCCGACAACCCTGCCGTCGAGGGTGGTCCGCCGCCCGGCCCCTACGACAGCGAGACGGCGTCGGGATGGAGAGACGCCGACGAGGCGGCCGAGGCGATGCTCCACTTTTCCCTGCTGGGTCTGCTCGGCATCCCGATCGGCGAGATGTTCGACCTCGACGCGCTGGCCGAGCACTGCGCCGCCGACGGTCGCTACACGGCGCTGTTCACCTCGGCGCCGCTCAACCTGCAGAACGGGGTTGCGAGCCCGCCCAACGCCCTCGCCGTCAAGTAGGGAGAAGCCAAGGTGGGCAAAGGTCGTTTGATGGCCCGACCTACCACGACCGTCGGGCCCGTGGCGCCCGGCGGGCCGGGGCCGTCGGGGCTGCCGGCGTCGAAAGTTGCCCTTTGCCCGACTTGATTACCCTGAGGGGCCATGGACGCCACCCACCTCCGTGTCGGCGTGCTCGGCTGCGGCAACGTCGGCGGTGCCTTGGTGCGGCTCCTCGTGGTCGACCGGGAGCGGATCGCGGCTCGCACCGGGACACGCCTCGAGGTCGGGGCGGTGGCGGTGCGCAGCCTTGCCCGCGATCGGGACGTGCCGGTGCCCGAAGGCCGGCTCACCACCGACGCCGCGGCGGTCGTGGTCGACCCGGAGATCGACATCGTCGTCGAGTTGATGGGTGGCATCGAGCCCGCCCGCACGCTGATCCTCGCCGCCTTGAAGGCCGGCAAGCCGGTGGTCACGGCCAACAAGGAGCTGATCGCCAACTGCGGCGCCGAGCTGTGGGAAGCCGCCGCGAACGCCGGGGTGGACCTGCTCTTCGAGGCCGCCGTCGCCGGCGGGATTCCGCTCATCCGCCCGCTGCGCGAGTCCCTCGCCGGCGAGCACATCCGGCGGGTGATGGGCATCGTCAACGGCACGACCAACTTCATCCTCTCCAAGATGAGCGACGGCGGCGCCAGCTACCACGACGCCCTTGCCGAGGCCCAGAGCCTGGGGTATGCGGAGCGCGACCCGACGGCCGACGTGGAGGGGTTCGACGCCGCGGCGAAGGCGGCGATCATCGCCAACGTGGCGTTCGGGGCCCGGGTCGTCGCCGGCGACGTGTACCGGGAGGGAATCAGCGGGATCACCGAGATCGACATCGCCGTGGCCCGGCGGCTCGGATACGTGATCAAGCTGCTCGCGATCGTGGAGCAGCCGGACAGCGACGTGGGCCCGGTGGGCGTGCGCGTCCACCCCACGATGATCCCCGCCACGCACCCCCTCGCCGCCGTGCGGGACTCGTACAACGCGGTGTTCGTCGAAGGGGACGCCGTCGGCGACCTCATGCTGCACGGGAGGGGGGCGGGCGGCATGCCCACCGCCTCGGCGGTCCTCGGCGACCTGCTCGACGCCTGCCACAACCTCGGGATCGGTGCCGCAGGGCGAAGCGTTGCGCTGAGGGAGGTGCCGCTGCGGCCGATCGACGACGTCCGCTCCGCCTATTACCTGAACCTGGTGGTCGCCGACCGGCCCGGGGTGTTGCGGGCGGTGGCCGAGGTGTTCGCCAACCACTCGGTGTCGGTGCGCTCCATGGAGCAGGAGGGAGCCGAGTCCGAGGCCTCGGGCGCCGATCTCGGGGCCCGGCTCGTGTTCATCACCCACCGGGCCGTCGAGCGCGACGTCCAGGCCTGCCTCTCCGATCTGCACCACCTCGACGTGGTCCGGGAGATCGGCAGCCTCATCCGGGTGATCGGGGCGGCGTGAGGCGCGTCCGTTGAGCGGAGTCGGCTGGAAGGGGGTCATCGAGCAGTACCGCTCGTTCCTGCCTGTCTCCGCCGGCAGCCCGGTCGTCACCCTCCACGAGGGCGGCACGCCGTTGCTCCCGGCGCCCCGCCTCTCGGCGCGAACGGGACTGCGGGTGTTCCTCAAGTTCGAGGGCGCGAACCCGACCGGGTCCTTCAAGGACCGGGGGATGACCCTCGCCATCTCCAAGGCGGTGGAGGAGGGAGCCAAGGCCGTGGTCTGCGGCTCGACCGGCAACACCTCCGCCTCGGCCGCCGCGTACGCGGCGCGCGCCGGGCTGACGTGCGCGGTGCTTATCCCGGACGGGTACATCGCGCTCGGCAAGCTCGCCCAGGCGCTGATCCACGGCGCCAGGGTCCTGCAGATACGGGGAAACTTCGACGCCGCCCTGGACATCGTCCGGGCCCTCGGTGAGTCGGCGCCGATCACGGTGGTGAACTCGGTCAACCCCTATCGGATCGAGGGGCAGAAGACCGGGGCCTTCGAGATCGTCGATGCCCTCGGCGAGGCGCCCGACTACCACTGCATCCCGGTGGGCAATGCCGGCAACATCACGGCGTACTGGAAGGGTTACCGGGAGTACCAGGACGCGGGGAAGCTCTCGAGGTTGCCGGCGATGCTCGGGTTCCAGGCTGCCGGGGCCGCGCCGCTCGTCGCCGGCCACCCGATCGACAACCCCGAGACGGTCGCCACCGCGATCCGCATCGGCCGCCCCGCCTCGTGGTTCGGAGCCACGGCGGCGGCGTCGGAGTCCGGTGGCGGCATCGCCGCCGTCACCGACGAGGAGATCCTCGAGGCCTACCGCTACCTCGCGGCCGAGGAGTCGGTGTTCTGCGAGCCGGCCTCGGCGGCCTCGGTGGCGGGACTGCTGAAGAGCGGGTTGCCGGCGGGGTCGACGGTGGTGTGCGTGTTGACCGGCCATGGGCTGAAGGACCCCGACATCGCCATCGGCCAGATCGCGGTGCCACAAGCGGTGGACGCCGACCTGGCGGCCGTCCGCAACGAGCTCGGAATCTGACCGGATCCTGCGCGGCCGCGGGGGCGGCCGGCGGGGAGAATGAATACCGCTTCAGCGCCGCAGTGGCTACCATGCTCCGCGTCGCCGCCCGGTCAGCCGGACGGTGGTCCGTCCCCCTTTCGGCGTCGGTACCTTGCTGGTACCTCCCTGTGGTATCGGCACTCACAGGTGCCCCCTCGGGTGGGGTGCGAGGAAGGACGGGGCTGCCGCTTTCGAGGTGTCGTCGGATATCGATCTCCGACCAACTCGCCGCGGCGAACCCGAAGGCCGCCGTCCGGCAGATTCACCACGAGCGGAATCGGAACAAACGAGGTAGTCAATGAGCGAACCGCAGCTCGAACGCTCCGTTCTCGAGGCCAAGGAGCGGGAAGAGCTCTTCGCCATCGCCGAGGCACTCGGCACCCACCCCACCTCCCGCGCCCGCAAGGGCGACCTGGTGAACGCCATCCTGCGCGCCACCGGCGTCGAGGTCGGGCCGGAACCCGAATCTCCCCGCCGACCGCGCACCCGCAGGACGACGGCGAAGCCGGCGGCCGAGAGCGCGTCGGCCTCGGCCGAGTCCGGGAATGCAGAGCCGGGCGGTCAAGGGGCAGAGGGCTCGGTCGCGCCGGTCGATGCTGCAGCCAACGGGACGGGCGAGGGGAGTGAAGCGGCCGAGTCCGGCCGGCTTCCCTTCGACACCGACGAACCGTCTGCTACGAGGTCTGGCGAGCGCGACCCCGGGGACACCGTGCCCGGGGACTCTGCGGCCGGGACCGCCGAGACCGCGCCCGCCGCGAGCGGGTCCACCGGGCCGGCCGGAGGGCGTGGCCCGGGTCCTGCCGGCGGCACCACCCTCCCAGCCAATGGCAACGGTGGTGTCTCGCCCGCGCCGGGCCGGCCCGCCGGCGCACCCCGGCCACCCCGTCCGCCGCGCACCGGATACATCGCCTCGCCCGATGGCGGGACCACGGGATCCGTCCCGTCGTCCGCCCGTGGCCGCGCCGGCGGAGCCGAGCCCTACCGCGGGGGGAGCGACCAGCCCGACGGGCGGCCGGCGTCGGCCCCCCCGGCCCGGCCGCCTGCGCCGGCCGGGCGCACCGGCTCGGAACCGGGCGCCGGTTCGGCGGCGAGCCCCGTCCCGGCCACGTCTGCGGGCTCCGTTCCGTCCGTCACCGTCCCCGCCGGCGAAGCGCAGGCCGGTGGCGGCGCCGACCCGGCGGCACCCGCTGCGTCGAGCAGCGGAGAGAGCGGCGAGCCACGCCAGAGGGCCGACGGCGAAACCGGAAACCGGCGCAACCGTCGCCGGC
The DNA here is from genome assembly GCA_009785715.1 of Acidimicrobiaceae bacterium. Taxonomy (GTDB): domain Bacteria; phylum Actinomycetota; class Acidimicrobiia; order Acidimicrobiales; family Palsa-688; genus WQVT01. Next base: position 10,516 of record WQVT01000017.1, read on the forward strand.
GGGGCCGGGACCGCGGCGAGCGCAACGTCGAGCGCGACCTACCCAGTCAAAACACCGACGCGCCCTATTCCGGAGAGCCGTTGCCGGTCAGCGGCTACCTGGATCTGCGCGACGAGGGGTACGGCTTCCTCCGCACCCAGGGCTACGTGGCCTCCCAGGCCGACGTCTACGTGTCGATCAGTCAGGTCCGGCGGTTCTCGCTGCGCAAGGGCGACTGGCTCGAGGGGGCGTCCCGCCCGGCGGCCGCCACCGAGAAGTACCCGGCCCTGCTGCGCATCGACACCGTGGGCGGGCTCAGCCCCGACGATGCCCGCAGTCGACGGTCCTTCGACGACCTCGTGGCGGTGCCGCCGACGGAGCGGATCCCCCTGGAGCGGGACGAAGACCCGACGGCTACCGACGTCCGGCTGATCGACCTGTTTGCCCCGCTGGCCCGTGGCCAGCGCGCGATCCTGGCCGGCCCCCCAAGGAGCGGCAAGACCGGTGTCCTGGTCGACATCATCACCTCCCTCGAGGCGGCCCACTCCGAGCTGCAACTGCTCGTGCTGGTGGTCGACGAGCGGCCGGAGGAGGTCACCGAGCTGCGCCGCGCGATCCGCTCCGACGTGGTCGCCACGACCTTCGACCGCCCGGCCGAGGAGCACGTGCAGGTGGCCGAGCTGGTCATCGAGCGGGCCAAGCGGATGGTCGAGGGGGGAGCCGACGTGGTGATCGTTGCCGACGGGCTCACCCGCCTCGCCCGCGCCTACAACCTGGTGCCGTCCGGTTCGTCTCGTGTCCTTCCCGGCGGGATCGACGCCGGCGCCGTCCAGCGCCCCCTCGGCCTCTTCGCCGCAGGGCGGAATATCGAGGACGGCGGGTCGTTGACACTGCTCGCCACCGCACTGGTGGACACCGGGAGCCGGCTGGACGAGGTGGTGTACGAGGAGATGACGGCAGCGGCCAACATGCAGGTTCGCCTCGATCGGGAGCTTGTCCGGCGAAACGTGAGGCCGGCGATCGACATCGAGGGGTCGTGGAGCCGCAACGACGATCGGTTGCTCGACAGCGGTACCCTGGAGCGGGTGCGAACGCTGCGCCTGCGGGTCGAGGACGGGCCAACCTCGGCGGTGGAGGACCTTCTCGAACGGCTCGGTAAGACGAAGTCGAACCAGGAGTTCCTCACCGAGGTGGCTTCTGAACAGCCGAGCGGCGCCTGACCGGCGTGCCCCGGGCCGCCGGCGGGTTCGGCAGGGCACGGTGGACGAGGGCGCAGCGCCGAAACCTTTGAAGGAGACAGAACGATGAAAACCGAGATCCATCCCACCTACGTCGATGCGAAGGTGACCTGTTCGTGTGGGAACACCTTCACGACCAAGTCGACCAAGCCGACGCTGACGGTTGAGCTGTGCAACGCCTGCCACCCCTTCTACACGGGGAAGCAGAAGCTGGTGGACACCGGCGGTCGGGTCGAGCGCTTCGAGCGCCGCTACGGCCGGCGGGGCAAGAAGTAGCCCTCCGTCGGGGCCCCGCTCGCCGGGGCGAGACACCGGGGATCGACGAACAGCGCCTGGCGCAGCTTCGCCAGGTCAAGCTCGCCGCCCTCGTCGAGGGACAGTGGGGCCCGCCGCCGGCCGGCGGGCCCGATTCGTCGCGCCTGGCCGTGCCCTTCGTCGGCGGCGCCAGCCTGAGCGAGCGGGGGAGCGGGCGCGGCTGGGTGCTCGACGACCGCGGGTCGATCGGCTCCCTCGGCGCCGCCCTGGTGTGGGCCGGCAGGCACCAGGTGACCGAGCTGCATCTGTTGGTTGACCGCGCGGCGGCTCCGCGCCGGGCGAACATGAGCACGCCCGATTCGGCGACCCCGCCCGAAGAGGCCGTCGTCGGGGCCGTGTTCTCACCCGGGCCCCGGGGTGTTCCAGCCTCCAGCGTCGGGCCCGCCACGGGTGCGCCGGCGGAGGGTGCGGGTGATGTGGCCGGGGTGCTGGCCCGGAGGGCTCGGCTGTGGGCGGTGCCGCCGACGGTCTGGACGGTCGCCGGCCGCCGGTTGGTCCCGGCGGAACCGGCCCCCCTGCCCGTCCCCGTCGAGCCGCCGGCCGCCGCTCGGGAATGGGTCGGCGTCCTCTCCGAACACGGTGCCGAGGTGGTCGTGGAGGGGGGCGTGATCACCGGTACCGTCCTCGGGCTCGAGGTGGCGCGAGTGGTCGCCGACCGGGGCGGCCCGGGATGGCACGTCGAGGTGGGCGTGGGCCGGCACGACCGGGAGGCGACGCTCGAACTCCGACGCGACGAGCCGCTCGATGAAGCCCTGGACCGGGTGGTGACCTTCGTGCGGCGGCTACGGGTCGCGGGCGCGGCGCGGGGCCCCGCCAACACGCTGGCCCGGGAGCGTTGGCTGCGCTCGGTCGTGATCGCCCGCCCGGAGCTGGCTGGCGCGGCCCGGCTCGAGGCGGTGTCGCCACCGGTCCTCCGGCAGGACCTGATCCGTCCGGCCCCGGCCTCCGCCGCGGGGGTGGACCTCGACGGCTCGCCGATGGTCGTGGTGTGCAGTGTCGGAGTGGACCCGGATCTGGTGCCCACCGCGGCCGACGCCCGCGACCTGCTCGAGCGGAGCGGGTTTCTGGCCCACGGCGAGTCCGCCCGGGCGGCAAAGACCCGGCTGGTGCTGGTCGTCCCCGAGGGGGACGACTACCCGGTCACGAGGGAGCTGGCGGCAGCGCTGGCGGAGCCGGCGGAGATCACGGTGGTGCCGCGGGACTGGGCGAACCTGGTCTGAGCCCTGGTTGGCTGCGGCGCCCTACTCCGTCCTATTCCGCCGGCCGCTCGGCCCGCAGTGAGTACTGGAGGGGGAGGGTTCCCGGGCCCGGCCAGGTCCACGCGCCGGCGCCGTAGGGCACCAGACCCCTGAACGGCCGCCACGTGGTGAACGGCCACTCGTGCAGGAACCGGATCACCATGCCCGCCCGGATCAGCGCGGTCACGACCGAGCCCAGGGGATGGAGCCATTCGTAGGCGAGCCCGCCGGCCACACCCGGAGGCCGGGCCGTCGCAAGACCGTCGCCCGAGGCGTCCGGCCCGTCCGGCAACGCGTAGGTGAGGGGGCTGGCGGCGACCACGGGCTCGGCAGAGAAGTAGTCGAGCACCGGCTCCGACGATTCCTCGCCGAGGACGGAGGCCACAGGATGGAACTCCACCAGGTACAGCCGCCCACCGGGCTTCAGCAGGCCGTGCA
>WQVT01000018.1 GCA_009785715.1 Acidimicrobiaceae bacterium
ATCCGATCTGACCCGATCGCCCGTGACTCGAGGCTGCGCGCCTGGAGGAAAGCCGGCGCTCTAGACGCCGAGCCCGTCGATCGGGGTCATCTGCAGGCTGGGCGCGTCACCGAAGTACGCCGAGTTGGTGATGTAGAGATCATGAGCCTGTCCGCGGACCGGGGAGAACAGCGCAGCCGAAGGATTGCTGATGCCGTCAGCGGCGGTGAACATGGTGGTTACCCGGCCGCTCGGGGACACGTGCACGAACTTGTCGGGGACGTTCTCGGCCACGAACATGGATCCGTCCGGAGCGATGGCGAAGTCATCGGGTTCGGGGATTCTCTCCCGTACCGACACGGCTCCGGCGGCGCCGCCGGGGAGTATCGGAACCGCGAGGATTTCGCTGGTGGACGTGTTCGAGGTATAGACGGATCCCTGGAACACCTTCAGGCCGTTGGCGCCGGGCAGGGCCAACCCCCCGAATGAGGCCCCGGTAGGAACAAAGAGGGGGCTCGACGACCAGATAGTCGGCGTCGATGATCCGCGAGCGAGGCGCCAGATCGCCCCGCGCGTCGAGTCGGCGATGTAGAGGTTCCCCTCTGCGTCAAAGGCCATGCCGTTGGGGAACGACGATGTGGGCAGGGCGGCGATGCGGTAGGGCTGAGCGTCCGGGTTCCGGAACGCAGCAAGAGGGACCCGCCAGAGTCCGGCGTCCGAGGCCTCGGCGGATTCCACCGCGACATCGAGATCGCCTCCGTGGGCGATATCGGCCACGACTCCGACGGTGAGCCCACCGCCGGTGGGGAGCGTCACGAAGGACCGGCTGCCGTTCGGCGCCACGTCGACCAACTCGCCGGCGAACGAGAGGCTGACGACCACATCCCCATCGCTTTCGATGGCGAGGTTCTCCGGGGTCTGTCCGGTCGACCTGTCGAACGACGCGACTGTGCGCAGGACCGATGAGCCCGCATCCGCCGTGTTGGTCCCCACGACGGGCAGGATGACGGCTACCAGTGCTACACAGGCGGAGCATCGACCTGCGATTCGTACGATCAGGGCGAGCGTCCTGCCGGCGCTGTTCCCGGCAATGCCCCCAGCCATCTCAGGCTCGCTTTCCCGGTAACTCGATCGGGTGCAGCCCGATGAGCTCGGTTTGGATCAGCCCCGCCCGGCAGAGCGGCAGCGTCTCGACCAGCGCCTCCGCTTGGTGCATGTCGACCAGGTCAAGGACGAGGACCGCGCCCGGACCCCCTGGGCTGTACAGCTCGAGCAGCATTCCCGCGTCGCGCCAGGTCTCCAGCATCTTGGCCTCCTCCCCGAGCTGCGCGACGGTATCCCGGGGTCCCATCCTCGGTGTCGGGCGACAGAGGACGAGAACCTTCATCGCCCCCCAGCCTGCTCAATCTCGCGGTCTGTCGCTTCCTTTCGTCGGACTCCCGACTCAGCGATCTGGCGATCCTCGGTGCCGGTCATCGCGCCAGCCACACCGACTCCACCAAGGACCTCGCCCTTTTCGATCAGCGGGACACCACCGGCGATCAGCGCCAAACCAGGACGCGACGCGAAAGATGCGACCGCGGCCGCGTCGCCCCTGATCGCTTCGAAGAAATCGTCGACAGGCATGCCGATCGCCGCTGCCGCATAGGCCTTGTTCTGGGCTGTCTGTATGGAAACCAACGGTGCCCCATCCATCCGCCGCATGGCCTTGAGATTCCCGCCGTCATCGACCACGACGACGGTCACCGGCACCCCCATCGACCGTGCGTGTGCGATCGCCGCGTCGACGATTCGTGCCGAGTCACTCTCGGTCAACCTTTGTCTCGACGCGGTCTCTGCGGACATCTTCATTCCCTCCCGCTCCGGAGTACGCGTACCGAGGGTCGCATCGGTCCACGTATAACGGTTCGTCAGGGATCGGTCCATCCCAGAAACCTGGGAGCCTTTGAAGCCGCCCGCGGAGCGATCTCGCAACGCTCCAGAGGTGGCTCGAGGCCGTTCCGGCCTCAGGGTATGGGAGTTCCGCCGAGCCGGTACATCAGCTCGCGGCGACTGTGTACGCCCGTCTTCTGAAAGATGGATTTGAGATGGTCCTGCACGGTCAAGACGGAGATCGACAAACGTCGGGCGATCGTCTTGGTGTCGAGGCCTTCGAGCACCTGGCGAACCAGGTCTGCTTCCCTGTCGCTGAGACTGAAAGCCGCCACCTGCAAAGGGAACAGCTGACCGAAGTCTGTCGCCATCACCACCACCGGTAGCGCCGTTGTCGATTCGCTCGTGAACGGCTCGGCGATGAGCGTCGTCCAGGTCCCGCCACTGGAGCGCACCCGTACCCGAACGGGGGTCTTGTCCTCTCCCCCTTGGCGCATGCTCACGATCCGCGCCGCCAGCGACGCCAACACCATTCCCACCCGATCGAGATTGTCGCCACTTCGGACTCGGTCCATCCATCGTACGGCCCGCTCCGGCGCGTCGAGCACCGTTCCGAGCTCGTCCAGCAGAAGCATTGTCGGCTCCGACGGTGTCCCGGGCGCCCGCTCCGCGACCATCGAGCGAGCCAAATCGGCGGCCCTGCCGGGGACCAGATCCGCTGTCGCTCGAAGATCGGACGGCGAGAACCGAGTCTGGTCCCGCCGGTACAGCGCCAAGGCCCCCCAGCATCTTCCATGGGCATCGACCAGCGCAGCGCGCAGCTCTTGACGCCGCCCCCCGGGCAGAAGCAGCTGTTGCCAGCGAGGACTGCTCGCGCACCCGGGATCATGGTCTGCGCTGAGTGCCGCGACGGGAACGGCCGCGACCGCCAAATCCCGGAACTTGTTCAGGTCCGCTTCCTGCTGCTCATTCCTGCAGGCCAGCCGAGCTGACAAAGGCTCCAGCGGGAAGGTGGCCACGAACTGTGTGGGTATGAGCACGGAAGGGTCGAAAGCCATTCCCAGGCCCTCCGCGTAACCGACGAATCGTTGAAGCTGCCGCAACGTTTCGTTCAACGAGTTCAGCACGCCATCTCCGTCGCTCGTGAGAACCGTGGGTGTCTGCATGGTGTTGACGGTCGCCCGGCCGGAAGTGGCCTACTCCCCTGTCGGGCGCCGCCAACTCACGCCAGGAAACCGGCCGAAGTCGCTGTCATAGCTGACGACGGACGCCCGATGCTCGAGCGCCAGAGCCGCAAGGTGGGCATCAGCGACGAGGTTGCCGCCGGTGGCGGTCGCCCTGAGGAGGTCGCCCAGGATGCCCAGGTGCCGGGCCGTCGGCTCTGCGACGACCGCCGGCGCCCGGGCTAGCCAGCTGTTCGTCCGGTCGAGGGCTTCGTCGGTGGTCAAGGGCCGAGGAAACAGCCCAACCCTTGTGGAGATCCGGAGAAAGGCCAGAAGCACGACCCATGCGAAGCCGATGGTTTCGGTGTCGTTGAGGGCTCCGTCAAGCCACCTGCGCGCCTCGTTGTTGCGGGGCTCCGATTCGTTGACGGCATAGAGCAAGACGTTGGCGTCGACCAGGATCACTTGGCGCTGCGCATCTTGCGGACGAACTCTTCGTCTTCTAACTCGCCGGCCAACCCCAGGGCCCGATCGAGATTGATCGCCGGTGTACCCATGGGAACCGTCTTGGTGTGAAAGCGTTCGTCGGTGCGAGGGCTCAGTCCGGCGCGGATCGCCTCGTTGACCGCCTCCTTGAAGCTGATGCCCCGTTCCTCCATGCGCCGACGAAGAAGCGCCTCGGTATCGGGGTCCAGCGTGACGGTCGTGCGCACGAATGCATCATAGCATCAAGGAACCTGATGCTATGATGCTCGCTCAGGAGGTGGTCGCCGGACGGCTGGCCCCTACGAGCCGGCGACAAGCTGGAGGAGTTCCCGGTCGCTGTTGCCGCCGGTCATGACGACCGCGGTCACCGCGCCGGCGGGACGGGCGGTGTCGGCGAGCAGGCCGGCAAGCGCGAGTGCCCCCGCAGGCTCGGGCAGGTGGTGCGTGGTCCGCCACAGGGTGCGCATCGCCTGGAGGGCCGCATCCTCGCTCACCCGCACGAACCGCGCGGCCCCGCGCACCATTACCTCGACCGCGTCGGGGTCGGGTACCCGGGTCGCGACGCCGTCGATGAACGTGTCGGCTTCGGCGGTCGACACCGGGTGCCCCGCCTCGAACGAGAGTGCGTTCGCCGGGGCGCGCTCCGCCACGACACCGACGACCTCGGTACTCCGACCAAGCAGGTCTCGGACGGCGATGTTGGCGCAGATCCCGGAGCCCAGGCCGACCGGCACGTAGACGACGTCGAGGTCCGGAGCCTGCTCGTGCAGTTCGACGGCGTAGGTGGCGACGCCGGCGACCAGGTCTCGGTGGAACGACGGCACCATTTCGAGCCCGCGCTCCCCCGCCAGTCTTGCCGCGTGCTCACGCGCCTCTTGAAAGTCGCGACCGAAGACGACGAGCTCGGCTCCGAATGCTTTCATCGCCGCGTTCTTGTCCGGATTGTTTCCTTCGGGCACGACAATCGTCACCGGAATGCCTTGGGCGCTTGCGGCGTATGCCAGCGACTGGCCGTGGTTTCCCCGCGTGGCGCTGACCAGGCCGCGCACGGGTCGTCCGGCGGCGAGACGGCGCGCCACGTAGACCAGTCCACCCCGCACCTTGAACGCTCCGATCGGTGTCACGTTCTCGTGCTTGACCCAGGTGGGTGTACCGGTGACCTTCTCCAGCAGCGGCCAGCGGTATGCCGGAGTGACGGGCACGTGCGGCCGCACGATGCCCGTCGCGAATTCAAGGTCGGCGCTCGTGATCACCGGCCAAGCCTAAGCACACCTCTCGAGGTTCTCAGGGGTCCTGGAGGAGCCCGAGGACGTTGCCGTCGGGATCGGCAACCGTCGCCACCAGGCGGCCGCCACCGACGTCGTGGGCGGTTTCTTTCACGGTGGCGCCGGCGGCGGTCACCTCGGCGAGCTTGGCCTCGATGTCCGCCACGTGCCAGTAGGCCACCGGCGAGGTCATTCCCTGCTCCCGCCCACCGGGTACAAGCCCGATGTGCTGGCCTTCCGCCTCGTAGCCGACGTAGTAGGGCGCGTCGGCCTGCGGCTCCATTCCGAGCAGCGCGCTGTAGACCGCCTTTGCGGCGGCGAGGTCAGAGACGGGGTGCAGCACCGTCTTGATTCCCTGGGTAGCGGTATCGCTCATTGGTCACTCCTCTGGTCGTGGGTCATTTCCGGGGGTTGCCTCAGCGCCGCTCGTTGATCCGGATCAGGTTGCCCGCGGGGTCGCGGAGTGCGCAGTCCCGAACCCCGTACGGCTGGTCCACCGGTTCCTGGACGATTTCGGCGTCGGTCGCCTGCAGCCGTTCGAACGTGCCGGCGAGATCTGCGGTGGAGAGGATGAGCATGCCGTAGGTTCCCTTGGCCATCATCTCGATGATGGTGCGGCGCTCGTCGTCGGTGATACCGGGATCGGCGGCCGGTGGGTGCAGGACGATGGACGTGCCGGGCTGCCCGGGTGGGCCGACCGTGATCCAGCGCATCGTGCCCCCGCCGACGTCGCTGCGGACCTCGAAGCCGAGGGTGTCGCGGTAGAACGCCAGCGAAGCCTCCGGATCGGCGTGCGGGAGGAAGGCCGAGTGAATCCTGAGGTCCATGAGCCGTCACGCTACGAGTGGGTCGCGACCGCCGCTTCTCGATTCCTGATCGGTTTCGTGACCTGTTTCGCCACGCACGCCGGCATCCCGACCGTCGCATCCGCCGCCTGTCGCCGGTAGGTGGAGGGCGGGATGCCGACGAGCTCGGTGAAGCGACTGCTGAAGGTGCCCAAGGAGGAGTAGCCGACCGCGAAGCAGACGTCGGTCACGCTCTGGTCTCCTCGCCGGAGCAGAGCCATGGCCCGCTCGATCCGCCGCGTCATCAGATAGCCGTACGGCGACTCGCCATAGGCGAGACGGAACTCCCGGCTCAAGTGTCCGGCAGACATGAATGCGCCGCGGGCGAGGGCCTCGACGTCGAGGGGCTGGGCGTATTCGCGGTCGATCCGGTCACGGACACGCCGCAGCCGCGCCAGATCCTCCAAGCGCTGTGCCTCGGAGGGCCTCGCGGTCACCGACAGATCATGCCACCTCTCCGGCAACGCCGGTGATGGAACCGACGCCGCCGACCTGGCGGCGTCGGTTCGAATGTGCGTCTAGACGCCGCTGGCTTCTGCCAGCTCGATGGCCTTCTGCAGCTGGGCGACGAGCGTGCGGCCTGCGTCGAGGTCGAGCTCGACGGCCACCCTGGCGTCGGTTCCGATCCCGTAATTCACGAAGTCGATCAGCAGGGAGTGCTCGTCGCTCGAATGGGTGGAATGGTCATATCCCACCACCGATTCGGTCAATGGGAACCAACCCTTCGATCCCTTTCCCGTTCCCCGAATCGCCTCGGTCATGGAAATCATCGTGCACACGGTCTGTCTCCTCGGCTCGGTGCGCTACGTCGTGAACGGAGTGTGTTTCCCAATATGGATCAGCTCTGCAGCTTGGCTTCGAAGAAGTCGAAGAGCTTGCCCCACGCGTCCATCGCCTGCTCCTGACGGTACAGGGGCGTGTGATAGTAGAAGAACCCGTGCCCGGCGCCGTCGTAGCGATGGAACTCGTACTCCTTGCCGTGCTTCTTCAGCTCCTCCTCGTGGATGTTGACTTCCTCGGGGGTCGGGCTGCGGTCGTCGTTGCCGAAGAGCCCGAGAAGGGGGACGTTCAGCTCGCTCGTGTACTCGATGGGAGCGACCGGCCGGGCCGGCGTTGCCGCGTCTGCGGCGGCGACCACCCCGCCGCCCCACAGGTCGATGACGGCATCGAAACCGGGCACCCTGGAGGCCACGAGGACGGCGTGGCGGCCGCCTGAACAGGTGCCCAGGACGCCGACCTTCCCGTTGTGGTTCGGCTGAGCCTTCAGCCATTCGAGCGCCGCCTGGCAGTCGGCGACGACGTCGTCATCCTTGGCGCCGCCCTCGGCCCGGACCTTGGCGGTCACGTCGTCGGACGTGCCGTGCCCGTACCGGCAGTAGAGATCGGGGCAGATCACCTCATAGCCGTGGCGGGCCAGGCGTTCCGCGAACTCCTGATAGAACTCGTCCCAGCCCGGTAGATGGTGGATGAGGACGATTCCCGGCAAGGGATCGTTTCCGGTGGGCCGGGCGACATAGGCGTGGATCTGGTCGCCCTTGCCCCCCGTGTAGGTCGTGATCTCGGCAGTGATCCCGACCGGACCCGCAGTGTTAAAGGAATTCCAAGCCACGCGACTGCTCCCGTTCTCGTATGAGATCGCGCCCCAATAACGTCGATCTATCTGCGGTTGCCTGCCCCGACGGAACCGGACGCTACCTCCCTATAGCACCCTCGTCAACGAGGAGCGGTGCGCAGCCCTGCGGAGGGTCCCGGGCGGCGCCAAGGGCGCTCCGGTAGGTAGCGTCGGGTCATGCCCGAGCCGGAGAGCCGTCAGGACCGCAACGCCCGCATCATCGCCGAGTTCCGTGACAACCACGGGAAGGTGGGAGAGCCCTTCGAGGGCGTCCCGATGATCCTGGTCCACCACAAGGGCCGCCGCAGCGGCGTCGAGCGGGTCAGCCCTCTCGCCTACCAGCCACTCGAGGGTGGGTGGGCGATCTTCGCCAGCAAGGGCGGAGCACCGACGAACCCCGACTGGTATTTCAACCTGCTCGCCCATCCCCGTACCACGATCGAGGTGGGCGACGACACCTTCGACGTCGTCGCCCGTGAGACGGAGGGAGAGGAAAGAGCGCGGATCTTCGCGGAGCAGAAGCGGCTCATGCCGGTCTTCGCCGGTTACGAAACCAAAGCCGTCCCCCGGCAGATCCCCGTGATCGTGTTCGAGCCCGCCTCCTGAGCCGTCCTCCGCCGCACGCCTCCACCGCCGCAGCCCTCCCCCGCCGCAACCCCTCCCCCGCCGTCAGGCGGGGCACGACAGGTAGCGTCCAGCCATGGCCGACAACGAGAGCTACAACGAGACGGTGATCCGTGAATTCCGGGAAGCCAGGGCCGCCGGCAAGGAGTCCGACCGGCCCCTGATCCTGGTCCACCACCGGGGTCGGAAGAGCGGGACGGAACGGGTCAACCCCCTCGCCTACCTGGACCTCGGAGGCTCGTGGGCGATCTTCGCCAGCAAGGCGGGCGCCCAGGTGAACCCGGATTGGTACCTGAACCTCGTCGCCAATCCCCGCACGACCGTCGAGGTCGGGGCCGACACGGTGGAGGTCACGGTCCGTACCGCCGAGGGCGCGGAACGCGAACGGATCTGGGAGGAGCAGAAGAAGATCGCTCCCCGCTTCGCCGAGTACGAGACGAAGGCGGCCCCCCGGCAGATCCCCGTCGTCATCCTCGAACCCGTCGGCTGAGCCCCCACCGCCCCGTCTCCCCCACACCCCGCCTCACCCACCGGCCGGGCTGAGTCCCCCACCGCTTTCTGGGCGCCCGGTACGGTCGAGCCTCTGGTCGAGGAATCACCGCACCGCATGCCACGCAGACTGACACCGGAGTCTCCGCTCCCCGATGCCGTCAACGCCTGGCTCAACGCCCTCGGGGCAGCCAAGCCGTCCCCCAAGACGCTCGCCGCGTACCGCAGGGACCTGGCGGGTGTCGGCGCCCGGCTGGCCGAGATCGAGGAAGTGGCGGAGGTCGGGCTCCCGGATCTGACCCGTCCGGCACTGCGGGCCGCGTTCGCCTCGTGGGCCGCCGACCACGCCCCGGCCTCGGTTCGTCGGGCGCACTCCGCGTGGTCGTCCTTCTTCGACTTCCTGGTGAGCGAGGGGACCGTCGAGGGCAACCCGATGGCCGCCATCCCCAAGCCGAAGACGCCCTCGACGCTGCCCCGGACGATCCGCGCCCGCGACGCCGCCGCCCGCCTCTTCGCCACCGCGGGAGAGCCGGACCCGAACGCCCGAATCCCCTGGCCGGCGCGGGATCTCGCCCTGGTCGCCACCTTCTGCGTCACCGGCATCCGGGAGGCGGAAGCCGTCGACCTGTCGTCGGGTTCCCTGGAGGGCGAGCCCGACGCCCGTCGTCTGCAGGTCGTAGGCAAGGGGGGCAAAGCTCGACCGATTCCGGTCGACGCCGCGCTCGAGCGGGTCCTCGGCGCCTACCAGAGCGAACGCCACGCCCGCTTCCCCGATCAGGACCTCGATCACCCCGCGACACCGCTTTTCGTGGACGTGCGCGGCCGCCGGATGAGCGTCCATCAGGTTCGCTACCTGATCGAGCGCCTCTACGTGCGGGCCGGCCTGCGGGCCCAGGTCCCCGCCGGGGCGCTGGTCCACGCCCTCCGGCACACCTTCGCCACCGCGGCGCTCGAGGCGGGCGCAGACGTGGTCGAACTGCAGGAGCTCCTCGGACACGCCTCGCTCGAGACCACCCGCCGGTATCTGTCCGCAACCGGAGCCGGCCTACGGCACGTGATCCAGGGCCATCCGAGCCAGGCCGCCCTCCGCCAGACCCTGGCCGCCCATCCACCCGAGTCGGAGCCGTAGCTGCGCCGGGCAGCGGTTCCTCGGGTGCTCGCCCCGGGTGCTCGCCCCGGGCCCGCCGTGTCTGTAACGATGGCGGCATCGGACTCTTCGAGAAAGCCCAGCCGTCCCGCTCGTCCGTGGGACCCCCCGAGGAGCGACCAGGCTTCGAACGCCCTCCCCACCACGCGCACTTCGAGCTGCCCCGCCTGCGGGATCTGGCTCGCCACGCCGGTCCGCACGTGGTCGAGGCGACGCTGGTCCCGCTCGGGATCTTCTACCTCTGCCTCTGGCACTGGGGGTCGCACGTCGCGATCTGGGCCGCGCTGGCCTGGTCGTCGTGTGCCCTCGTCCGCCGCGTCGTGCTCCGCAAGCCGGTGCCGGGCCTGCTGCTGATCGGGTGGCTGGGCCTCGCCGCGCGGACCGCGATCGCCGCGGCGAGCGGGAGCATCTTCGTCTACTTTCTCCAACCAAGCCTCGCCACCGGCGTGGTCGGAGCGGCGTTCCTCTTCTCCATCCCGGCCGGCCGTCCACTCGCCCAGCGCCTGGCCCGGGACTTCGTGCCGTTCCCCGAGGGCTACATCCGCCGGCCCGCCATCCGACGGGTGTTCGTCCAGCTCACGGTCATCTGGGCGCTCGTGAATCTCCTGAACGCGACCGGAACCCTGCTCCTGCTGATCAGCGAGCCGGTGGCGACCTACGTCGCCGCCAAGACCGGGCTCACGGCGGTGGTGACCGGCAGCGGGATCCTGTTGTCCTCCTGGTGGTTCCGGCGGGTGGTCCGCCGCCACCCCTTCGTGCCGGCCGGCCAGCCGGCGCTCGCCACCGCTCGGCGCTAGAACTCCCACCGCCAGGCGAGGCCTACCAGGCCCGGACCCGTGTGGGCCACCATCACCGGGCTGAACGAGCCGACGAACGCGGTGGCCGGCTCGAAGCGGCGGCGAACCTCGGCGAGGAGCGTCTCGGCGTCCTGCTCGTCGAGGGCGTGCATGACCGCCACGTGGAGCGACGCCCCGTCGACCATGGTGGCCGCCCACGTGGCGAGGATCCGTTGGCGGGCCGAGCGCGAACCGCGGGCCGGGCGCAGGGGGCGGACCCGCCCGCCGCGGAACTCGAAGACCGGGTTCAGGTTGAGCCATCGGCCGGCCCACGCTGCGGCGCCCGGGACGCGACCGCTGTTGGCCAGGTGCTCGAGGTTCGGGAGGGTGGCGACGAGACGCACCTCCGCCGACGCCTTGCGGGCGGCCGCCTCGACCTCTTCGAGCGGGGCGCCCGTGGCCGCCTTGGCCGCCGCAGCGAGCACGACCAGCCCCTGGGCGCCGGCGGCCGTGCCGGTGTCGAGGACGGTGACGCGAGCGCCCTCGACCATGCCGGCCGCCAGCCGGGCGGTGGCGAAGGTACTGCTCATCGCGGAGGAGAGCGTCAGGACCAGGACGCCGTCGCCCCGGTCGGCGGCGGTCACGGCCTCGACGAACTCCCCGGGCGACGGCCCGGAGGTGGAAAACCCGTTGGAGAGCCGGGTGTTGACCTCCTCGAGGCTCAGCTCGCCGTCGCGCACCGAGGTCGACCCGAAGCTGAGCCACATCGGCACGACCGTGACCTTCGCCTCCGTGGCCACCGCCTCTGGCAACGACGCCGCCGAGTCGGTGACGACGGCGACGGTCAACGCCCGGTCCGGGCGACCAGTCGTTGGGCGACGGGGCCCGGTAGGCGGGTGTCCCGGTCGAACAGCAGGCGCCACACGTAGGTGGAGGCCCGCCGCGGATCTGCAGGCCGGTTCCCCACCACCCGCTTCACGAGCATCGGGGCGATCGCCGCTCCCGCCGCCCAACCCGCCGCCTGCCCGTGCGCCCTCCGGGCGGCAGGCACGGCGAGGGCATCCGCGAGCAGGCTGCCGACCGCCGTCTGGCCCGCCAGGCGTCCGCCGACCATCCCCGCGAGGAGCGTTGCGGCGGCGGCCGGAGCCGCCACGGCCAGGGCCCCGAGCGCCGGGGAGATGCCGCGCCCGCCGGCACCGCGCAACCACGGGGACCAGTTGTGACCGACGATCGAGGCGGCCGTGGCGCCGGCGGCCACGATCGGGTGGCGCCTGCCGGCGAGCGCCGGGCCCACCGCTCCCTTGGCCACTTCGAGGATTCCTGCGGCGGCCAGCGGGCCGAAACCGGCCACCTGGTAGAGGGCGGTTCCCGACACCGTGCCGTTGCCCACCCTGCGGAGGTCGACGCCGGTCAGATGGCGCGCCACCACGTAGGAAACGGGGATCGAGCCCGCCAGGAAACCGGCCGGGACGGCAAGCCACACCCAACCCGATCGGGCACGGCTTGCCTGACGCCCTCCGTGGCCGGCACGCAACGCGGACGCGGATGGTGTGACAGGCATGCGGCCCACGGTATCGGCGCGGGCCGGGCGGGGTGGCCGATGGGGTCTCAGGCCGCCCGCGGGGAGAGAGGCACCGGGGCGGGTGGCACCGGGGCCGGGGGCGGCGGCCCGACGTAGCGGGCGGCAGGCCGGATGATGTGGCGATCGGCGGCCTGTTCGGCGATGTTGGCGCACCAGCCGATCACCCGGCTCACCGCAAAGGTCGGCGTGAACAGCTCACGGTCCAGGCCGCAGAGCGACATCACCACTCCGGCGTAGTACTCCACGTTGGCGTAGAGCTGCCGTCCGGGCTTCAGCTCGGCGAGCGTGGCGACCACCTGTCCCTCGACCTGTACGGCGAAGTCGACGAGGTCCCCGCCGAGGGCCTGGGCGACGCCGCGCAGCATCACCGAGCGCGGATCGTCGGTCCGGTAGACGGCGTGGCCGAACCCCATGATCCGCTCGCCCCGCGCGACCGCGTCGCGGATCCACGCCTCGGCCCGTTCCGGTCGGCCGATCGATTCCAGGGTTTCGAGGGCCCGGCTCGGCGCGCCGCCGTGGAGCGGGCCGGAGAGCGCGCCCACGGCGGCCACCAGGGCGGCGCCGGCGTCGGCCCCGGTCGAGGTCACCACCCTCGCCGTGAACGTGGAGGCGTTGAAGCCGTGGTCGACGGTGAGCATGAGGTACTGCTCGAGGGCCCGCGCCCGGGCGGGGTCCGGCCGCTCTCCGGTCAGCATCCAGAGGTAGTTGGCGGCGTGGGAGAGCTCGGGGTCGGGCTCGATCGCGTCGAGGCCCCTCTGACCCCGGTGCAGCGCGGCGACCAACGTGGGGGTGACGGCGGAGAGACGAACCAGGTCGCGACGGCGCTCTTTCGGGGTGAGGTCCCACATCGGGCGCATGCCCTCCGCAGCCGCCACCAGGGACAGTGCGGTTCGCAACCCCGTGAGCCCCGATCCGCCGGGCAACCGGGCGATGTCGGGAAGCATGGCCGACACGGGCTCCGGTAGGCGGCGAGCGCCGGCTGTCTCCGCACGAAAGGCTCGGGCCTCCGCCTCATCGAGAGGCAGGTGGCCTTCGGCCATGAGCTGCCAGACGTCCTCCAGACTCCGGGACGCCGCGAGCTCGACCGCCGAGTACTGGCGGTAGTGGTAGAAGCCCTCCTGGCCGCGGACGTCCCCCACCTCGGTGTCCGCCACCGGGACGCCCTTCAGGCCCGGTGGCAGGGCGGCCGCCTCGCCGGCGGCCGGCCCCGTTCGCTCGCCGGCCTCCGTCGGCTCGGTCGGGTCGGGGAGCTCCGCCCGCTCGGCGACGGGGCCCTGCGCGTGAGAAACGGGAGTCATGACTCAATATTGATATTGATTTCTGCATGTATCAAGATTGATCAATGATCAACCTGGAAGGCGGTTCCCGCGGCGCCTCTGAACGGATCGGCACGGCCGAGGTCGCCGAGCGCCTCGGGGTCAAGCCCGAGACGGTGTACGCCTACGTCAGTCGCGGCCTGCTGCATTCCGAACGCGGCCCCCGGGGGAGCACGTTCGACCGGGACGAGGTCGAGCGCGTCGCCCGTACCACCAGGCGCGCCGAGCAGGCCGCCCGTACGGCGCGCGAGCTGTCGTTCCTCACCCGGGTCACCCTGATCGAAGACGGTCGGCTGCTCTTCCGGGGGCGGGACGCGCTCGAGCTCAGCCGGACCCGGACCTTTGAGGAGGTGGCCTGGTACCTGTGGACCGGGGCGCTGGTCGCCCAGGCACCCTGGCACGCGCCGGAGGCCGTGCTCCGCGTCTCA
>WQVT01000019.1 GCA_009785715.1 Acidimicrobiaceae bacterium
GCTGGACAGCGTGGTGCGAGCGTCCCTCCTCCTGCGACCGGGGGATGGAGATCTGTTCTCGTAACCGGGTCAAGACGTCGATACACCGAGCACGCTGTTGAGCAAACGGATCGCCGAGTCGGTGTCGTGCGCGGTACTCCCCCGTCTCGCGTACCGCGCTCAGGATGGCGTCCACCTCGTTTGCGTCAACGTTGGAATGGTCGGTCAGCGCCCGAGCGATGAGGTTCTGTACACGTTCGCGCATCAGATCGAAACCGAGAAGGCCGGTGGCGGTCGTGCGCGCGTCGGCCATGAGCAGGGACAACTCCTGTTGCGAAACCGGACCGATCGATGCCATTTCGGAGGAGACAGTATCGAAACGGACTGTTTCGGAAGATGAGATACCGAAACCAGCCGTCTCAGAATCCTCCGGAGGGTACAGTATCGGAAGGTGCCTGGTCATTTCGAGCATGACGGCCTCGCCCTCATCTCAACGAGTCCTATCTCAATTGGGGATAATTCTAGACTCCCACTGGGTGGCCGGGCTATGCATATTGCGCCAGTCGCGGGACTGGGCAGAGATCGTCGCATGTCGTCGATCGACGTCGCGCCGCCCATCTCCCCTAGACGCAAAATGCAGTGACCGATCCAGTAACAAACTGACAATTGTCGGGCTCCACGAGCTTGCCAGCGACTAAACTGAGCGCTCGAGAGTTCGCTTGCTGCGAGGGCTGATCATCACCGACCAGTTGGTTTCCGGAGGGGCAATGGATCAACGGCAAGGAGGCGCCCGATCGCAACCAGCTCGCCGCAGATACGCTGTTGCGACGGGCGGGCTCGAACCGAGGCAATCCCTGAAATCGTCGCCCCGGGGACGAGGAACGGCTATTGGACCGCGGCCCATGCATCCGAGCCGACGAATCTGGGCGGGGAGAGCCGCGGCGTCCGTAGCCGTAGTGGCGCTCCTTGGCGGTGCGCTCGGTGGTTGCGGGAGCAGCGGTCCGTCCGCATCCCAGAGGGTCTGCGACAAGCGCGCTGCGCTCAATGGCGCAGTGTCGACGGTGATTTCGAGCCTGCGGTCGGGCAACCTCGGCGAGGCGAAGACGCATGTTTCAGATGTAAGTCAAGCGTTCACCGAGCTGGCGAAATCCGCGCAAGACCTCAAGGCCGAGGAGAGCCAGGCCCTCCGCCCACAAATAGATGAAATGACGAAGACGGTCGACGAGGTAAAGAGATCTCAGTCGCTGGGAGCTCTCGGCGCGAACCTCGACATGCTTGGAACCCAGGTTCGAACCCTCAGCGCCCAGATCGGGGACACGCTCAAATGCTCTTGAGCAGACAAGTCAGTTGGATTTGACGGATTCAACGCCCGAAGAGGCGATGCGCAGCGGCCGAGTAGGCGCGGGCGACGGACCCGTCAGCGTGAGTCCCGACGAGGTTCCTCGCGCGCCGGGAGAGTCAAGCCCGTCCGACACTGAGTCCTCGGACCCTGCACAGGCCGGGCCGGACACGACACCTCGGGCCTCCGCCACCGCGAGCCCGGGAGATGCCGAGGCCCTGCGGCTCGAAGTCGAGCGACTGAAGTCGGTGCAGAAGGACCTCGAGGATCGCTTGGACAAGATGACCGAGGCGCGCCGCGACCGACATGGGAAAATGCGTGGTTCGATCATTGCGTTCCTGGCAGGCCTGTCCTGCGTGCTCGTCTACTTTTCCGTTGTGACGGTGTGGGTCCATCAAACCGTCCTCAGAACTGATGGGTTCGTGTCAACGGCCGCTCCGATCATGAAGCGACCGGAGGTGGCTCGGTCGATCAGCACGGAGTTGACCGGCCAACTGTTCACGTCCGTCGATGTCGAGGCAAAAATCAAGCAGGTTCTGCCCGCCCCGGCGAAGTTCCTGGCCAATCCCCTCACGTCGACAGCCCGAGGCTTCATTCGCGGCCAAATGGAGAACGTGCTCGAGTCGGGACGATTTCAAGGGCTCTTGACCGCGGCCCTCCGGACCACGCACGGCCAGGTCATCGCCGCCCTCCGGGGCCAGTCTGGCGCGCTCCGGGTGTCCAATGGCGCGGTCGTGCTGAACCTGCTTCCCCTGGTCAACGGCGCCTTGGCGCGGGTGCAGGAGGCGTCCTCGGGCGTGCTCGGGCGAAACATCACCATCCCGCCGGTCACCAGCGGGGAGATACCGGCAGAGATCCGGTCGAGGCTGTCCTCGGCGCTTGGGGTTCAGCTGCCGGCCGATTTCGCGCAGATCGAGGTGGCCCGTAGCAGCTCGATACACGCCGCCCAGGTCTCGGTTCGGACCTGGGACCTGCTGCACTGGCTCCTACCTCTTGCCTCGCTGTTGCTCATCGGTGCCACGTTGTGGCAATCACCCAACCGCCGGCGCACCGCTCTTCAGATGCTGATCGGCACGGCCGTCGTCTTCGTGATTGGGAGGGGAACGAGATCTTGGATCACGTCGCGAATCGTCTCATCCCTCGATCCGATCCACCGTGCAGCCGCCCGGGTCGTGGTGCAGGACTTCCTACAGAGCTTCAACACGGTGATTGTGTGGTCGCTCGTCGGGTTTCTGGTCGTCGTCCTCCTTCTGCTGGTTACCGGGCCGTACCCCTGGGCGAGGGGGATGCGCCATCGCACCGCTCACTTGGTGAGTGGTCTCGTGCGGCTCATCGGCCGCCCCTCTGCCAATGAGCAGCCGGCAGGGGCCTGGATCGTCGATCATCACCGTGTGCTCCAAACAGCAGGCGCAGTGGTCGGTGGGCTGGTCCTTTGGATCGTCCCCGGGTGGTGGTTCGTGGTTGTCGTCGTGATCCTTGTGAGCTATGAAGTTGCCCTGTGGCGCATCGCCGCCGGCAGCGCCCGAGAACGAAGAGCGGACTCGGCAGAGGTGTAGCGCATCGTCAGTAGGTGACCTTCGGTGGCCTCGAACGCCTTGAGATCTGCGTCTTACGGGGGCGATACGCTACGCCGGGCCCGTCGGGCTCGGGGTTGCACAAGATCGGCGGAGTGTCTCGGAAGGCCGCTCGCCGAACATCTGCCGGTATCTCACCGCGAACCGGCCTAGCTCCCAGAAGCCCTGATCGATCGCCACATCAGTCACGCTCACTGTCTGGGGATCGGCCTTCGCCAACATCAGCCGGGCCGCCGACAACCGTCTGGCCATCAAGTACTGCACCGGGCCCATATCCAGCGTCTCGTGAAACGCCCACTCCAGACTCCTGCGGGATAGGCCGAACTGCCCACAGACATCGGAAATCCGCACGGGCTCAGGCGCCTTTGCGGCCACCCAATCCTCCACCGCTCGCACCAGTTTGGCGCTGTGATGCCTGCGGCGCTCCGGCTCGTTCTGGTCGAGCGCGATCCGGGATAGAAAACACTCAACCAGATCCTTCTGGAATGACTCCAGGCGCCTGCCCGACATCTCTCCCTCAGGACCTTCCAGCACCCGCAAGAACCCCTCGATCGACCGGCATGTCCGATCCCGGACGTGTGCTGGGGCGCGAAACTCGTGCGGCCTTTCCCAGATGCCTGTGTCACCCTCCCAGGCGTCCCCGCCGCCCAACGCAACGAGCGTCGACACATCGAGGGACAGCACCGCGTAGGCAATCTGCCCCACCACCACGCTGTCCTGCTCGCTTCCACCCGGCAAGAGGGACACGTTCCCGGGCAGGGATGCCCGCCCTCGACTGGTAACCTGACCCCGCCGAGAGGTCCGCACCGCCAAGCCCACTCGCGGCGTATACACCCCCCGAGTACGCAAGTCGGCCTCATAGTGAGCCGCGAGGAAGTCGAACCCATCCGCCTGCGCGTACATGAACCGACCTCGTGGTACGCCCGAACGAAGTTGGACCACGCTAAGGTCGCCATTCTTCATCAGGCCCTCCAGGTCCTCAATACCCTGGAATGCCACCTCACGGACCCGTATCCCGAGCGACACTTCGTCCACAGTACCACCGTGTATGGAATGTCGACCGGGTGAACTCTCGCTACCTCGCCGGTCGGCTAGCACTTTGGCAGGTCGAGCGCCCTCTGGGGTCACCAGAACTGCCGACACTTAGGCGACGAGCCGAGCCTTTTGGCGATCGAACTCGTCTTCCGTGATAACACCCCGCTGCCGCAGACTGGCCAGCTTCTCGAGCTCATCCGCGACCGACGGGGACCCGTTCCCGGCGACCGAACGGATCCAATCTTCGTACGCGCCCTGGCTTGCCCCAAAGCGCCGTTCGGCCCTGTCTGCCATTGATTCGCCGCGTATGATCAGGTAGATGAGCACCCCGAAGATTGGCAGAAAGACGATAAACAAGAACCAGAGCGCTTTCGCCCACCCACCCATATCACGACTGCGAAAGATGTCGACTACGACAGCAATAAGGGTCCAGACCCAGAAAACAAATAAGAAGACCCAGAGCACAGTAAGAAATGCCCCAAGCACTGGGTATGACGTGGCAAGAACCATGAGCTTTCCCCCTGTTAGTTATGGCATCAATTATCCCAGGCCGCGGGTGGCTGGCACGGTCAACCAGTGCCAGCTGCCTGAGCGCGCAGCCATCGGGTTTGTCAGTGCATGCAGACCGGCTCCGTTTGTCCCATGCGTGGCCGCCCTCGGTCTCGAACCGGACCGGGATTGGATACCTGTCAGCAAAGGCACACCTAGCGCCACTGCCATAAGCTATGGAGACCTCCTCATTTCGGACGTTGCAACATCGAGATCGACAGCCTTGGGCTGTTTTACCGCGGACGGGAACCCAAGTCACTAGGCGTTTTAGGCATAGCGAGCCCAGGAGGTCCTACGGCTGGCGCGACGTCCACGGGAACGCCTTGCAATAGAAGGGAGTTGCTGCCTGGCCACGAGACGGTTACTGCGGACTTGTCCGGCTGATGCCATGAGATTTCGCCGCCACGCTCTCCTGAGGGCGCCGGGTCTGCTAAAAAGGGAGGCGAGGCAAGCACACGATGTACCTATCCCTCTGGCATCGTGGCATCGCTTGAGAGAATGGAGCTTCAGAATGTCGGAACTCATCGTCATCGGCTACGACAACCCCGCCACGGCGAGAGACGCGTACGAAGAAGTCCTACGTCTGCAGAAAGACTTCATCGTCGACCTACGCGGCCTCGCGATTGTCGACGTCGACCCCGACGGCAAGACCCATGTCCAGACTCCCCGGCGGATAGTCGGTTCATCAGTCGCGTTCGGGGCTCTATGGGGACTCCTGCTGAGCGTCTTGTTCTTCGTCCCGGGGATGATCTTGCTCGGGGGCGCGATCGGAGCCGTGATGGGCAAACTCAATCAATCGGGGGTTGACGCACAGTTTCGAGATCGTGTCCAACACCTACTCGAGCCTGGTCACGCTGCCGTGGTGATCATGGCTGCGAAGTTCACCGAGGACAAGTTCGCCGCCGCGATGCAACAGTTTGGCGGGACCGTTTTACAGACATCTCTCTCCGACGAAAACGAGAAGGAACTCGCCGAGGAACTGTCGGGGCAAGGATGAGGTCAGTTGCCGGTCGTGGAGTGACGCGAGTGCCGGCGGGTCGGCGATAGATCTAGCGGGTCTTGGCGAGCGGTCGTTCGAATCAGGCCCTCATGTACAGGGTTCCTGGCACCTGAGGTGTAAGGCGAAGCTTCTATCCTGAGCGACAGGAACGGTGCCCGACTAGCTGTTGAGCAACTTCGCCTTCTGTGCCGTGAACTCCTCCTCGGACAAGATCCCCTGATCTCTCAATTCCGCAAACTGCTTCAACTGCTCCACGACATCGGTGGGGTTGGCCGGAGCAGGCTGAGCGGCGGCCATCCCCTCCTGAGGTCGCCTGACCTGCTGGCGAGCGGCTACATGACCGCTCACCGCGGTGGCTGTCCCGGCGATTACAGCGGTCCGACCCATGGTTCGAGCCATCGAGCGAGTACGACGAAGCGCCATTTTCGTTTACTCCTATTCTATTAACTCTGCTGGTTGCGATGAATGTTCGAAGTCGGCCAAAGCGGCGGGGCTTTTCGTCATGTAGCCGTTTCTGCAAGAGCGGCTTCTACAAGTTCTGGGGGAATTCTGGCCCCCTCGAACACGAAACCGCCGGCATCGCGCACCGCAGTGGCGAGGGATGTCGCCCAAGTATCTTCCCAAACCAGGATAACGGCGGAAGTGTCGTCCTGGAGGGCTGCCTCGGCATATTCAATGTCCTCCTGATTCAACATTCCACCGACCTCACCGCGAAGTGTGTTGAACGGAGCCAATTCTTCAAGCTGATCAAATTCATAGTGGGTGACACTGCCGTCGGCGTTCTTCAAGATGAACACGAGGTCAATGATCCGGACCGTGTTGCTCTCAATAAGTTTGGCTAGCTCCGGCACGATGTCTGCATGAAAATCGCTTCCGGGAAATGCGATGATCATGTATTCTACCGGACCAATCGACATCTGAACCTCCTAGCGCTGGGTTCGAGCACCCGTAGAAGTGTCGATAGACCGAGTGTAACTCGTGGGAAATGTGTGGGCGGCTGGTCAGGCCGTGAATCTTGCCCACCAGGTGGGGTCCGGGGAGTAGGGCGTGGCCGGCCGGCCGGTGGCGTCCGTGTCAAAACGGTAGACCAGCCCCGCGGCCGGTTCGTCGCGGCGCTGCAGGTCGGTCCAGTCCTCGGTGGCGGTCGTGACATACAGCCAATGAAGCCCGGGCCCCCCAAACGCACAACAAGTGGTCTGGACGGCGGGGACCTCCAGGGTCTCACGCAGGACCCCATCTGGGTTGTAGCGGTGAACTCGTCCGCCTCCCCAGATCGCCACCCATAGGTCACCGGCGGCATCCACGGTCATGCCGTCTGGAGCTCCGGTATCGTCGCGTAGATCGATGAGAACCCTGGCGTCAGAAATGGCCCCGTGTTCGCCGTCGAAATCGAAGGCTTGGACCACTCCCGGAATGGAGTCGACGAGATACATCGTCGAGCCGTCGGGGCTCCAGCCCAACCCGTTGGAGATGGTCAGGCCTTCGAGCATCACGTCGACCTGCCCGTCGTGATCAAGACGGTATAGCGTTCCGGCCCCGGCCCGATTGTCGTGGGCCTTGGTGCCGGCCCAGAACCGGCCTTGAGGATCGCAGGCGGCGTCATTCATACGGGTGTCCTCGGGTGCGACGTCGGCGAGCGGGCGCAGCGAGCCGTCGGCGGAGAGATGGACGAACCCACGGTCACCCGCGATCACCCACCCGTCATCGCCCTCCAGCGGCGCGATCGCCCCGACGGTGCCGGGGAGCTGATATTCGCAAAGGGAACTGAGCATCCCGTCGGGGGTGACATGGTCGCGGTACACCCGACCGGCGATAATGTCGACCCGCAGGAGCTCGGCGCGGCTTGCGTCCCAGCGGACACCTTCGCCCAACAAGTGCTGGTGAGTCGTGCAGGCAACGGCACTATTCGTCATGGCTGGGCCTCCCGGAGCATGGTCTGCACCGTGCATATGCGGCGCTGAAGAGCAGACTACGAATCTTGCGGGACGTGTGAAAGCTCTTCTTCTCGGTCCGGTCCCAGGAGCCGCTGGCGGCGCCGCCACATACCAGCTGGGCCAGCCGAAATTGGCGCATTGTGCATAGTCATCAAGGCACCCGAACCTTAACGCTGAAGAGTTCTGGCGTCGTCGCCCATGCGGAGGAGAGCCGCCTCATTGCGAGAGGCGGAGTCCTCCGGGGCCGCGGCCTACCTCGGGTTGGCACGCTATGCCTGAGACGCCTAGTGACGTCGTGTTCCCATGCGCGGTAAAACAGTCCAAGTCTGTCGGTCTCGATCTTGCATCGTCCCAAATGAGGAGGTGGCCTTGGTCTCGCGGCTGGAGCTACGCGTGCTCTTGGACGACGCCCACAGTGCAACAAGTGCCGCCGTTCCTGGTGCCAGGTTGATGCGTGATCGCACGATTGACGTCCTCACGAGGGCGCTGTTCGACCACCGCTCGGTCGAGGTGAATGAGATTGACGCCATCTTGGTTGCGGTGTGTGAGACCGGCCAGCACCGGGCTCGCTATCAACTCGGCGACCCTTATGTCGAGGAGCGCGCTCGGTTTTTGGACATCTTGGGGCGTCTGAGAGCTGAGCTGGCGGATCGTCGCCGGGTACCCGACCAGTTGCCCACGACACCGCCCGCTAAGCCTCGATCGCCGCTCGGCGTCCGGATCCGCGTTGCCCGCCGGGAGGCCGGACTGACCCAGTTGCTGTTGGCCGAGAAGCTGGAGGTGACCCAGACGACGATCGGCCGGTGGGAGGCCGGTGTGATGGCTCCGAACGATCGCCACCGTATGCGGCTAGCGGATCTCTTGGGCGGACGGCCCACTGACTACGAGGAGTGATGGGGTGGCGGAGCCAATCGAGTCGGGCACCTACTCGCTGCCCGATGCGGCGCGGCGGTTAGGCATCGGCGTGGCCACGATCTATGAGTTGAACAGACGCGGCGAGCTGCCGGTGCCGGTGCTGAAGATCGGCGGTCGGCTGCGCATTCGCAAGGCGGACCTCGAGGCCTATCTCGCAGCTCGAGTATCGAATGGACCGTAATCCGCACGAGAGAGTTCGGCTTGGCGGAGAAGACTGAGGATTCCTTGACAGTTAGCTTTCCGGAGGGGCCATGGATACTCGTTTCGCACGTGTTGGGCGACCGCGGTGGTGGGTGCTCGCGGCGGCTGCCGTGGGGGTCCTGGTGGTTGGTGGCGTCGCGGGCGGGTTGATCGTGAACGGCACCGAGTCTTCGTCCGCCAGTTCGGCTCCAAACGCATGCTCTGCTACCACGGTGGCCGACGACGTCTTGCCGTCGGTGGTCACCATTTCAGTCCACACCGACTCGGGCGGTGGCACGGGATCGGGTGAGGTCATCCGTGGCAGCGGCTATATCCTGACCAATAACCATGTGATCTCGGCTGCGGCAAACGGCGGGTCGATCAGCGTGTTGTTCAGCGATGGCATGACGGCTCCTGCGAAGCTCACCGGTCGTGATCCTCGGACCGACTTGGCGGTCATCAAGGTCGACGTACCCAAGTCGTTGCCAGTGATCCCGTTCGGGTCTTCCAGCAGTGTGGTCGTCGGCGAGCCGGTAGTGGCGCTTGGGGCGCCCCTGGGCCTGTACAGCACGGTGACGAGTGGCATTGTGAGCGCTCTCGACCGCACCGTCGAGGTTCCCGGTGACCACGGGACGACAGCTCTGCTCGTCTCGGCGATCCAGACCGACGCGGCGATCAATCCCGGTAACAGCGGCGGCGCCCTCACCAATTGTTCTGGGCAACTCATCGGGGTACCGACGGCGGGTGCCTCTGTCC
Source organism: Acidimicrobiaceae bacterium (assembly GCA_009785715.1). Classification (GTDB taxonomy): domain Bacteria; phylum Actinomycetota; class Acidimicrobiia; order Acidimicrobiales; family Palsa-688; genus WQVT01. The sequence continues at coordinate 9,262 of WQVT01000019.1, forward strand.
CGAACGAGAACGGCCAGGCGAGCGCGGGCAACGTCGGGCTGGGATTCGCTATTCCCGTGTCGCTCGCAAAGACGGTGTCCGACGAAATTATTTCGACGGGGTCAGCAAGCCACGCCTCGTTCGGCATCCAGGTGGCTCAGATCCCCGCTGTGGCAGCCCAGGAGGCCGGGACCCCGCCCGGGCTCTTTGTGCGCGAAGTGGTTCCTGAAGGTCCAGCGGCCAAGGCCGGCATTCAAGCCGGCGACATCATCACCGAGATCAACGGCAAAGAAGCGACGGACCCCAACCAGCTCGCCGCGATCACGCTGACCCAACGGGCGGGCTCGAAAGTCTCGATCACTTACCAGCGCGACGGGCGGTCCGCCACCACGACAGTAACCCTCGGCGGCTGAGCCTCTGGGCTACTCTCACGCGGCGGCTTCTAACGCAGATCGGGGTCGTGTGAGTCACCTGCCTTTGTTGTCCGAGGTCGCGACGCGCCGAGGATCGGGTATGCGGCTGTTTGTCGCCGATACCAAGCGGCCGCGAGCCCGACGGACCCCGGACGCTGTAATGCTGGTCGGGTCGGTGCTGGGCTTGGCGGTCATCAGCTCGACCGCGTTCCCTCCTCCGAGGGTGGCACGCTCGCTCGCGTCGTTCCTTGCTAGCTGGCCACCCTTCCTTGACGGTCTGTGGCAGATCCTGGCAGACCTCCTGGTCCTGCTCGCGATCGGCGTGCTCGTTGTGGCCTTCGCGCGGCGGCCTGCGGTAGGGCGGGACCTTTTGTTGGCTGCGGTGCTCGCCGCCGCAGTGTCGTTGATCGTCGGCCGCGTAGTCGTAGGATCGTGGCCCGACCTGTGGGAATCGTTGCGCCGTGCCGAGCCTGGGCCGTGGTATCCCGCGACGCGGATCGCCCTCCCGGCGGCCATGCTCCTTACTGCATCGCCCCACCTCACGTTGCCCTTTCGCCGGGTCTGCCGGTGGATGGTCGCGGCCGCGGTGCTGGGCACGATCGTGCTTGGCGGAGCCGAGCCTCTCGGCGCGTTGGCGGGTTTGCTGGTCGCGGGTATCGCCGCCGCCATCGTTCACCTGTCGCTCGGATCCAGCGCCGGACAGCCCACGGTTGAGCGGGTGGTCGGCGCGCTGGCTGAGTGCGGCATCCACGTCGGTTCCCTCGGGGCAGCCGAGCGCCAACAAACGGGGTTGTTCGTCCTCCGCGGCTTCGAGCAAAGCGGACAGCCGCTCCTCGTCAAGATCTACGGCCGCGACGCCCATGAGACCGCTCTGCTGTCGACCCTCTGGCGCACGGTCTGGTTTCGCGATACCGGGGGCCAACTGCGGGTCGGCCGCCTCCAGCAGGTTGAGCACGAGGCGCTCCTCACCCTGCTCGCTGCCCAAGCCGGAATAGTCACCGACGCCGTGCTGACGGCGTCGGTAACCGCCGACCGCGACGCGCTCCTCGTTTTTCGTCAGGCCGGTCACCCACTCTCTGATCTCCCCCCGGCCGCGAACGAACACCAACGAGTGATGAAGGTGTGGGAAGTCACCAAGCGCCTCGAGGAGGCGGGAATCGCTCACGGGCAGGTGGATCTCGACCACCTGATCGGCGTCGATGGCGAGGTAGGTTTGAGTGATTTTCGTCGAGCCACGGTGGCCCCCACCGACGCACAGCGACACGCCGATAAGGCTCAAGCATTAGTCAGTACCATTCTGCTGATAGGCGAGCAGCCCGCCCTGCGCACCGCGCTGGAAATACTGGGCCCCGCTGGTTTCGCGGCGATCCTGCCATTGCTTCAGCCCGCGATCCTGACCCCACCGCAGCGCCACCAGTTGCAGGACGCTGGCTTGGACCTCGACCGTATTCGAACTGACGCCGCGCTGCTCGCCGGGACAGACGCGCCAACGCTGCAACGGCTTCAGCGGATCTCGGCGGTGTCGATCCTACGAGTCTTGGTACCCGCTGCGGCGCTGTTTGCCCTGGTCTCTGTTGCTGGCAATCTTGACTGGGGACAGTTGGCTGACGAGTTGGTCGACGCAAAATGGACCCTGATCGTCGTCGGGGTCGTCGTGGCACAGCTTCCGCGGATCCCCCAGGCCTTCGCCACCCTGGGCGCCAGTCCCGTGCCTCTCCCGCTCGGTCCCGTCTACGCCTTGCAGCTTTCCGTGTCCTACATCAACCTTGCGGTCCCCGGCACTGCCGCCCGCATCGCGGTGAATATCCGCTTCTTTCAACGACACGGGGTCCCGCCGGGCGCGGCCGTTGCCGTCGGCGCCCTCGACGGGGTAAGCGGCCTCATCGTCCAAGTCATCCTTCTGTTATTGCTGCTGTTGTTCACACAAGCCTCGCTCGAGCTGAACCTGTCGACCGGCACGCGTGACTCCGCACATATTGGTGTCGCGGTACTGGCGATCATTGCCGCCCTGGTTGGCCCCGTTGCCGCAGTGCCGCGATGGCGCCGCGCGGTCGCGGGCTGGATGAAGCGACTGGTCGGAGAAGCGCGACAAGCCGTGCGTGGTCTGCGCTCTTTTCGCCGGCTGGCGCTCCTCTTCGGCGGCAACCTGGCCGCTGAGCTTCTCTTTACGGCTTCCCTCGGCGCGTTCCTCAGGGCGGTGGGTTCCCCCGTCGGCGTCGGGGAACTCTTGCTCATCAATATCGGCGTCCGCCTGCTTGCAGGCATACTGCCCATACCGGGTGGTGTCGGAGTTACCGAAGGCGGCCTCATCTTCGGCCTCATGCACGCTGGTGTACCAGAACAGACGGCGTTCGCTGCGACCATAATGTACCGGCTCGCGACCTTCTACCTCCCCCCCATCTGGGGATACTTCGCCATGCGATGGCTCCGACGAACCAACCATCTATGACCGGATCGCCGACCGGCGAGACACAGGTCTGTCCGGGTCCCGCTGTCCGGTAGGCGCTTGACGGAGGGGTCAAGTGACCGCTAGCGGCGGTGGTACCGTCCGAGAGGTGTCAGAAGGGATCCTCATTGGTAAGGCGGCGTTCCGCGGTGTGGAGGAGATGGTCAACCATGTCCAGAACGCGGACCTTACGGGTGTTCAGCTTCGTTCGGGCGTGCCGAGCGGCCAGTTCATCTACGCGTTGGCGGACGGCTTCGAGTTCACCGCTGGTCACTACGACGCCGATGTGCGTACACGGGGGATGCACCATCCGCACCGGGTGGGACTCGGGGTGCAGACCAGCCGGCAGGGGCAGTTGACGCAGTGGGGGGAGACGGTCCTGCCGGGGGACGTGTTCATCTGGCCGGCAGGAGGCGAGCATGAGGCTCGGGTGGCGGGTGATGTGTCGTTTGCCGTGCTCTCTGTCGATGTGTCGATGCTGGTCGAGTTGGGAGGCGGAGACGCGTGGGAGGGTGACACGGGTGTCTGGGAAGGACGCCATCGATATCGGGCGCCGGGACCCGTGCGGGATCGGATATGCGGGTCGATCGGGCAATTCTCGCGCGTGCTGGCCGGTCCTGACGGGGGGATGTCGGGCCGTCGGCTGGAGTCGTTTCAGAAGGATCTGGTGGAGGCGTTTCTGTTAGGGATCGCTTTCGCCGCGAGCGAGCCCGAGGCTCCTGCCAGGTATCGCAACGCCAAGTTGGTGCGGGCGGTGGAGGATTGGATCGACGCCGTGGCGCCTGGGCCTGTGCGGATTTCGGACATATGTGGGCAGTTCGGCGTCTCTCGTAGGAGTCTGGAGCGGGCCTTCCGTGAAACGCTAGATTTGGGGCCCGCGCAGTATTTGATGGCGAAGCGGTTGTCGGCGGCCCGGCTCGCGTTGGCGAAGGCCGACCCTGCTGCGGTGAGTGTGACGGATGTCGCGATCGATCAGGGCTTCTGGGAGTTGGGCCGGTTCGCCGTGAGATACCGGGAGATGTTCGGCGAGAAGCCGTCGGAGACGCTTCGCCGCGCGAGTCAGCACAGCGCACGGCTGCTGGGGCAGCAGAGTTTGGCGCATTCTGCATAGTCTTTAAGCTGCCCACTCTCGTCGCGCACTCAAATTGAGTTGACCGGCGAGAGCAACGAGCGATTGCTATGAGATGCGCTGGCACCGACTTGTCGTTTCCAGAGATCGTGACCATCGCATCGTGGGGATGGCCGAGCGCGTGGATTTCCACCATCGCCGCCATGACGTCGCGCGACACCAGCGAGTAA
>WQVT01000020.1 GCA_009785715.1 Acidimicrobiaceae bacterium
AGCGCTTTCTGCGCCCTTGGCCCCGACCCGGATCGCGCCGGGCACCTATCTGATCCGGGAGGTCCAGCACGCCCTGGGCCAGCCCCTGTCCGTGTACATCAACTCCATGGTCATTCTCGGGTCCGAGCCGATCATCGTCGACACCGGCTCGGCGAAACACCGCAATCAGTGGCTCGATGCCGTCTTCGGTCTGGTCGAACCCACCGACGTCAGGTGGATCTTCCTCTCGCACGAGGACGCGGACCACACCGGGAACCTTGCCGAAGTCCTGACCGCCTGTCCGAACGCGACCCTCGTGTGCAGCTGGGCACTCGTCGAACGGGCGACCAACTTCTTCGATTTCCCGCTGCCTCGGTGCCATTGGCTGAACGACGGGGACCGTCTGGGAGTGGGGGACCGCGAGATCGTCGCCCTGCGGCCGCCCGTGTACGACTCCCCGACCACCCGGGGGCTGTTCGACACGAAGAGCCGCGTCTACTGGGCGGTGGATTCGTTCGCGACCCCGGTCCCGGGTGGCGCCGGCACAGCGCCGATGGAGGACCTGCTTGACCTGGATCCGACCGAATGGTGGAACGGCCTGGTGATGTTCGGCCTCCACGCCGTGTCCCCGTGGCTGACCATCGCGGACACGACCCGGTACGCCGGCTCGGTGAAGAGGCTGCGCCGGCTCGACATCACCACGCTGGCGGGCGGCCATACGCCCGCCATCCCGGGCGCAAAAGTCGACGAAGCCTTCGAAATGATCGGGCGGTTGGCGGGCCTGGAAGCCCCTCCGTGCCCGGACCAGAGCGTGCTCGAGTTCCTGATCGCCGCCATGGACGGCGACGGAACGCTCGCGGGCGCAAACGGATAGAGAGAAAGGAAGACAGACATGGACATCGTGAAAGGCGGGTTGGCGGCTGCTGCGCTGACCCTCGGGACGGCGGGCATGGTGCTCGTCGGTTCTGCTGAGAGTGTGGCGAGCGCCCAGGAGTCGCCCCGGGCGGGTGTGCTCGTCGTTGCCACGACCGGAGCGGACCGCGGCTCCTGCCGGATGCAGGCCTGTGCGACGCTCGGGTACGCGCTCACCCAGGCGGGCGCCGGCGATCGCATCGTGATCGAGCCGGGCACCTACGCCGAGGTGGGCGACGCCAACGTCGTTGCCCCCGCGCTCACCGGTCTCTCCATCACCTCGGCGGGCGGGGCGCGGAACACGGTCATCGATGCGAGTGGCAACGCCACCGGCCTCCGGATCGAGGCGAGTGGCGTGTCGGTCGGGGGCCTCACCGTGGAGAACGCCAAGCTGGAAGGCATCCTGGCGGAGCCGCCCATGAGCTCGTGGCCCGCGACGCCCGCGTCGCCTCCGGCGAACCTGACCGGCGTCACGATCGCCGGCAACATCGTGACCGGCAACGACCAGGCGTACGACACGAAGCTCCCGCCGACCGCGGCCTGCCCGAGTTCGCTCACCGACGCCGACGACTGCGGGGAGGGCATCCACCTCCTCGGGGTCAGCCGCTCGAGGGTGATCGGCAACGAGGTCGACCACAACGTCGGCGGGATCCTCGTCAGCGACGGCGGCTTCGGGATCGCGGTCGGCCCTGCCGCGCACAACCTGATCGCCGGCAACCTCAGCCTGGACAACGCCTTCGACTGCGGGATCACGCTCCCCGGCCACGACCCCTTCGGGGTCGCGACCAGCGGTCCGAACACCGGACAGCCCCAGCCGGCCATCGCCGGGGTGTACGACAACATCGTCATCCACAATGTCTCCGACGGCAACGGCGGTGCCGGCCTCCTCGATGCCGCGCCGTACCCGGGCGCCGCCTCCTACGACAACGTCTTCGCCGGGAACAGCGCCAGCGGCAACGGCAACGCCGGGTTCACCCTGCACGCCCACGCGCCCGAGCAGGACGTGAACGGGGTGTCGGTGGTGGAAAACCGCTTCGGTGCCAACAACCTGCTCGGTGACCCCGATACGGGCGTCACCGCCTCAACCGGGATCATGCTGCTCTCGGTCGCGGTGCCCACGTCGACCGTGATCGCGGGGAACAGGGTCTCCGACGACGTGAACGGGATCGCCGCCAACGACCTCGTCACCGTGAGAGGACACAACTTCTTCAGCGACGTGACGAATCCCCTCGTCACCTACACGCCTCCCGCCGCCTAGGGCCATGACCTTCCTCCACCACCACAGCCATGTTCATCGCCGCGTCGCCGAGGGAACGAGCAGTCCGACCCTCGGGGCCGGCGCCCCAGGAGTCACCGTCGAGTTTCTGACCCTGCCCGAAGATGTGGGGAACGCCTTCTCGATCATGCGGGGCGTGGTCCCGGCAGGCGTCGTCGTGCCGTTGCACAGCCATGACGAGGCGGAGGCCTTCTTCATCGTCGATGGCACCCAGCAGGTCCTGATACAGGGGCCGGACGGCCTCGAGTGGAACGACTTTCACGCCGGTGACTACGTCAACGTCCCTCCGGGAACCCCGCACGCCCACCGCAACGTCTCCGACCGGCCGGCGGTGGACCTGATCATCACGACCGCCAGGATGGGACGGTTCTTCCTGGAGGTCGGGAAGCCGGAGGCCGACCGGCCGGCGCCGCGGACGCCCGATGACGTGGCCCAATTCATCGCCACGGCGGTCCGGTACGGCTACTCGCTCGGCACCCCCGAAGAAAACGCGGCGGTGGGCATCGAACTTCCGGGCGTCCCGCCGGGGAGGCAGTGACGTGCTCGAGTCGTTCGACCTGTACGACCCCGCCCTCGCCGACGGCGTCTACGACGTCCTGGCGGGCGCACGCCGGCAGTGCCCGGTGGCGCACAGCAGTGCCAATGAAGGCTTCTGGCTGGTCACCCGTTACGAGGATGTCAAGACCATCCTGCAGGATGACGATGCCTATATATCGGCTCCGGGCAAGAGCCTTCCGATGCGCCAGACCCACCCGATGCCGCCGCTCGACACGGACCCGCCGATGCACCGCGAGTTCCGGGTCCTCCTGAACCGGTTCTTCTCCCGGCGCGGCCTGGAACCGTACGGACCTGCGATCCGGCAGATCGCCCGCGAGACCGTGGAGGGCTGGATCGACGCCGGGAGCTGCGAGGTGGTCCAGGATCTCGGGAACCCGTTCACGGCAACCGTCCTGGCGAGGATCGTCCTCGCCATCGAAGACGTCGGGGAGATCCGGCGGGTCCAACACCTGGTCGAGTCGCTCGCCGCCAGGAACGGCGCCGCCCAGTGGCAGGAACTGGCGGCCTTCGTCGTCGCGCTGCTGGACGACCGCCGGAGGGCGGCCGAGCAGCCCGACGACGTCCTCGCCGCGATCCTTCAGGGGACCGTCGCAGGGAGGCCGCTGACCGAGTCCGAACAGATCGGGACGACGATCGTGCTGCTGCTCGGCGGGTTGGACACGACCCAGAGCGCGATCTCGTCGATCGTCTGGAGGCTGACCCAGGACCGCACGCTCGAAGACCGGCTCCGCCAACCCGACTGGATCACGGCTGCGCTCGACGAATTCCTCCGCATCGACTCCCCGGTGACCGCGATGGCACGGACGGTCACCAGGGACACCGTCCTCGGGGGAGTGGAGCTGCATCCCGGCGACCGCGTGCTCGTGCACTACGGGTCGGCCAATCGAGACGACGCCGTGTTCGAGCAGCCCGATCAGCTCAACCTGGAGCGCGGAAGGAATCCGCATATGGCCTTCGGACTGGGCATCCATCGTTGCATCGGCTTGAACCTGGCCCGAATGTCCATCGCCGCTTCGATCAACGAGCTCCTCGAGCGTGTCGAAGACATCCGGCTGGCCCCCGGCGCCGAGGTCCATTTCACCCCGGGGATCGTTCGCCACCCGAAGGCCCTGCCGATCACGTTCCGGCGTCGGGCGTAGACTCGGGCGTGATCCTGCCCACTGAGCGCGACCCCCGCCTGGTCACCATCCGCCGCGGCGGGGAGCTCACCGACGCGGATCACCGACTGCTTGCGTTGTGGGCGGCCGCCTGCGCGGAGCACGTCTTGGCGTACTTCGAGTCGGCGGAGCCCACCGATCCGCGGCCCCGCCAGGCCATCGGGCAGATTCGGGCGTGGACGCGTGGCGAGATCCCGATGTCCGAGTCCCGGGCGGCGGGTGGACACGCCATGGGTGCGGCACGGGCGTTGACCGGGGCCGCTCGCCATGCGGCATATGCGGCCGGTCAGGCGGCGGTCGTGGCCCATGTCGCCGCGCACGAGCTCGGTGCCGCCGCCTACGCGATCAAGGCGGCGCAAGCGGCGAACCCCCGGTGCGCGGCGCGCGCCGGCCGGCTCGAGTGCCGGTGGCAGCGCGAACGGCTCCCCGAGGCGATCCGGGAGCTGGTCCTCGACGATCAGCGGCTCCGGAACGACCTCTGCTGGTCGGTGTTCGAATAGGGCCGGGGCTGCGTCCATGGCGCGTGCGGGTCGGTGAGGGTAGGGTCTCGGCCGATTCGACGAGCGTATTTCGGGGGTGACCATGGTTTCGGCTCGACTCGATGCTCACGCAAAGGCCACGGGTCAAATGCGTTACGTCAACGACGTCTCCCTTCCGGGGATGACCTATGTCGCGGTGGCGAGGAGCAGCGTGCCGCACGCCCGGATCCGCTCGATCGACACGAGCGTCGCCGCCTCGCAGCCGGGGGTGATCGGGGTCTTCACCGCCAAGGACCTGCAGGTCTCGACCTACGGCCGCAGCGTCCGGGACGTCTCGGTGCTTGCGGACGACAAGGTCCGCTACGTGGGCGAGCGCGTCGCCGCAGTCGTCGCAGAGTCGCGTGTCGCCGCCGAAGCCGCCGCGGAGCTGGTGGAGGTCACCTACGACGAGCTCCCGGCCGTCTTCACCGCCGAGGAGGCGATCGCCCCGGGCGCGCCCACCGTGCACGACGCGCCCTGGGCCTATCCCCGGGCGTTCATCACCGAAGAGCAGGGCCAGAACCGGCAGTCGGTCGTCGAGGAGGGCTCCCTCGAGGCGGTCGAGGAGGCGCTCCAGAAGTCGGCGTTCGTCGTCGACGAAACCTATACGACGTCTGCGATCCATCAGGGCTACCTCGAACCGCAGGCCTGCGTTGCCGACGTCGAGCCCTCGGGAAAGGTCCGGCTCTGGCTCACGAACAAGTCGCCGTACATTCTGCGGAGCCAGATCGCCGACTGTCTCGGCATCGAGGCCGATTCGATCGAGGTCCAGCCGATCGCGCTGGGTGGCGATTTCGGCGGGAAAGGCTCACCCGAGGAAGCCCCGCTCTGCGTGGCGCTCGCCCGACTTGTCGGGCGCCCTACGAAGATGGTCCTTCGCTACACCGAGGACCTTTTGTCCACTGATGCACGCCATCCAGCCCGGATATACGTCCGTATCGGCTGCGACACCGACGGAAACATCACCGCCTGGAGCCAGGACGCGCTCCTCGACGGCGGCGCATACGGAGGCTTCAAGCCGGCCCCGACCGTCAGCATCCACGGCGCCCTCGAGCCCGGTGGCTACCGGATCCCCGCCTTTTACAGCCGGAGCGTTATCGCCTATACGAACACCGTCCCGAAGGGCCATATGCGGGCGCCCGGCGCCCCGCAGGCGACCTTCGCCACCGAGTCGGCGATGGACGAGCTCGCGCTGAAGGTCGGGTTGGAGCCGGCAGATCTGCGCTATCGCAACCTGCTCCGCACCGGCGAAGCCGACGTGAACGGGCGCGAGTGGATCGAGTTCCGTGGTCAGGAGACCCTCGATGCGGCGCTGGCCGCGCTCCGGATCAGGGAGGACGCGCCGGCGGGTTGGGCGAGCGGGGTCGGCATCTCGGTGTACAGCCGCACGACACCGACGTCCACGTCCTCGAGCATGCGGCTCGTCCCGATGCCCGACGGGCGGCTCTCCTGCGAGATCGGCGTGATCGAGACCGGGACGGGCAGTCATACCGTCGCCCGGGAGCTGTTGGCCAAAGGGCTCGCGATGCTGCCGGAGGACATCGACGTCGTCCAGGTCTCGACCGACGAGCTCCCCACGGACCCCGGTGCCGGTGGCAGCCGGGTCACGGCATCGCTGGCGATGGTGGCCGACCAGGCGATCAAAGCGTGGCGCGCACGCCTGGAGGACGAGCCCGTGCTCGTGGTCGTCGACGAGAAGGGTGGCCCGCCGGTCGGCTCCTACGGCGTGCAGATCGCACAGGTCGCCGTCGACCCGGAGACCGGCCAGGTGAAGGTGCTCGAGATCTTGAGCACGGTAGACGTGGCCGAGATCATCAACGAGAAGTCCCATCAGATGCAGATCGACGGCGGCGCGGCGATGGGCTTCGGCTATGCCTGTCTCGAGGATCTCGACGAGTCCGACGGCCAGGTCTGGTCGGCAAATCTCGGTGATTTCAAGCTCCCCTCGTCGCGGGACGTCCCGGATTTCAAGACGGTGCTCGTCCGGGGTGGCCGCGGCGTCGGCACCGCGAACGTGAAGAACATCGGCGAGACGACGACGCCGCCGACCGCCGCGGCGATCGCCAATGCGGTCGCCGACGCGGTGGGCGCCCGGATCCGGGACCTCCCGATCCGTGCCGAACGCGTCCTTGCGCTAATCGAGGCCGCGCCATGAGGTTGCACTTCGCCTTGAACGGCGAGGAGATCGCCTGCGACGCCGAGCCGGACGCGCTGCTGATCGACGTCATCCGGGACCTCGGGCTCACCGGCACGAAGGAGGGCTGCGCGGTCGGGGTTTGCGGCGCCTGCACCGTCCTCGTGCGCGAGGTGCCGGTGTGCTCCTGCCTCTACCTGGCGGCGATGGCCGAAGGCGCCCCGGTGTGGACGGTGGAGGGCATCGCAAAACGCGACCCGGCCCTGGTCGAGTGCTTCGTCGAGCGCGAGGGGATGCAGTGCGGCATCTGCACCCCCGGCCAGGTGGTCTCCGCGTTCGCCCTCGGACTCGAACACGACTCCGCCACCGAGGAGGAGATCCGCGGGTTCATGTCCGGAAACCTCTGTCGCTGCACGGGGTACGTCACGATCACCGAAGCCGTGAGGTCCTACCTTGACCACCGCTGAGTTCGTCAAGCCGGGGACCCTCGACGAGGCGCTGGCCGCCATGACGCGGCCGGGGTCCATGCTGCTCGGCGGCGGGACGTCGATCGGCATCTTGTTGAAGAACCGGCTCATCGAACCGCAGACGCTGGTCTGGGTCGGCGCGCTCCCGGAGCTCTCGGGCATCGGGATCGATGGCGACGGAACCATTCGCATCGGCGCCGCGGCCACCCTTCGCGAGCTCGCCCGTTCGGAGCTGTTGGCCGGCGCCGTGCCCGTGCTGCCCGACGCGGCCGGCCGGATCGGGAACCCCCGCGTGCGGGCGGTCGCGACACTCGGCGGCGCGCTCGTGCACGGCGACCCGAGGCAGGACCTTCCGCCGGTCCTGCTCGCACTGCGGGCGCAGGTGGACATCGCCGCCGGCAGCGGCACGCGAACCGCCGGATTGGACGGCTTCTACCACGGCTTCATGGAGGTGGCGCTCGGGGAGGACGAGCTGATCACCGGCGTGGCGGTCCCGGCGCGGACTGCCTGGCGCGACCGCTACTCGCGGTTCACGCCCGGCAGCGAGGACGACTTCCCGACCGTCGGCGTCGCGGTGTCGCTCCGGGTCGGGGACGCTGGGCTGGTCGAGGACGCGGAGATCGCCCTCGGGGGAGTGGACTCCCGGCCGATCCTCGCCGCCGAGGCAGCCCACTCGCTGATCGGCACCGAGGGCGGCGGGGCCGCGCTCGAGGAGGCAGCGCGGGTCGCCGCGGCCCACTGCGAGCCGGGCGACGACGCCCGCGGCTCGGCCGACTACAAGCGAAAGATGGTGGGCGTCTGGGTGCGGAGGACCGTGGCGGCCTGTCTGTCAGGATGAGGCGCCGGCCGCGGTGGCCTCGGGCACCTCGACGAGCCTGCCGGTCTTCACGTCGTACACGTAGCCGTAGATGGGAATGCCGGCAGGCACGAGCGGGTGCGTCCTGATTCGGCGCACGTCCTCGGTGACGCTCTGGGTCTGATCCGGAATGGTCAGCCAGTCGATGTAGTCGCCCTCCCGTGAACCGGGACCGGCGCCCACGTCGTAGAACCCCTGGTCGCCCAGCGCGGCGGTCTCCAGGCTGCTGGCGAGCAGCCCGCGCATCACGTCGTCGGTGAAGAACTCCATGCCGCAGTTGGTGTGGTGGATGACGAACCACTCCTTGCTGCCGAGGAGCTTGTAGGAGATCACGAGCGAGCGGATGGCGTCGTCACTGGCCCGGCCACCGGCATTGCGGATGACGTGGGCGTCACCCTCGGCCAGGCCGGCGTACTTCGCCGGATCGAGCCGGGCATCCATGCAGGTCAGGATCGCGAACCCGCGGGCGGGCGGCAGGGCGAGATCGCTCTTCGCCCCGAAGGAGGCCGCGTAGGCCTCATTCGCATGCAGAACCTCGGGCAGGACAGACATCGGCGCTCCTTCGCGTTTATGCGGATGTCAGGGGATCGGGGCGCTCCAGATGAAGGTTCCGAAGTTCGCTTCGGTGTCACGCGGCGAGGAGGGGATGTACTCGGTCATGAGGTAGGCCCGTCCGTTCCAGACCGCACCCGCCGAGTAGTCACCCCACCGGCAACCGACGGCAGGCGTGGAGAACGGCGGGTAGCACGTGAACCCGTCCTCGGGCGCGGCGCCGGCGGCCGCCACGTGGATCGGTCCGCTCGCCGCTCCGCCGGTGAAGGAGACGTAGGCGGCGCTCGGGTAGTCCGACGTGCCGGTCATCGTGAAGTCCAGGTAGCCGTTGCCGGATCCGTCGACCACCAGCGCCGGATAGATGAGGCTGTCGGTCGTCGAGACGTAGCCCTGACTGGCCACCGAGGCCGAGACGCTCGACCCGCTCACCGAGGGCGCCAGGTCGAACCAGGCGACGCCGTCGTGGCCCGCGTCGGCCGAGGGGACGGTCGCGGTGTCGAGCTCGGTATAGAGATTGCCGGCGGTGTAGACCGACTCCTGCAGGGCGTTGAAGTCCGCCTCGAGCGCCGGAGGTGACCGGTGGTAGCCGAATGTGGCGCCGAGGGGCAGCGGGCCGTTTTTCTGGCCGGCGCTGGGCGGGAAGGCGTACGCCTCGCTCGAGAGCTCCGTCGCCGAGAGCGTCGGGGTGCCGCCGGTGGCGAGCGCATTCGTGCCGGTCAACGCGTAGACGACGAGGTGGTTGTCCGCGAACAGGTCCGAGTTGGACTCGGGGAAGTATTCCGTGTTCGGGGCGTAGGTGCCGCCCGGAGGCGTCGTGGCCGGCGAGAGGTGATATGGCCCGTTGCTCGACGCCGTTCCGCTCGTGCCCGGCGGCCCGTCGGCGCTGAACCCGTACGGGTCGGCCGTGATGGCGTAGCGGGCGACGCTGATCGCCGAGGTGCCGTCCGCGGCGGCCTCGAGGCCCTGCTTGGAGACCGCGTAGAGGACGGTGCCGTTGTAACCGGGCGCGTTTGCCGGGGCGTCGGTGATGTTCGAGAACTCGTTGGTGGTGATGTAGAACCCGTTGGCGTCGGCACCGATCTGGTCGAAGTCGCCGAAGCACGGGCAGTCACCGAGCGGGTTGTTGACGTCGGTCGTGTCCAGCCCGAAGACGGTGTACTCGCCGAGTGGGTCGGAGGTCTGCGAGACGGCGAGGAACTGGGTGTTCGTCTGCGGGGTCGCGGCGGGCCCCGGTTGAGCCGAGACGAACATGGAGAAGAACCACCGCTGGGTGTCCGCGTCGTAGTAGCAGCGCGGATCGGAGAGGAACGCCGAGGCGGGCTGATCAAGCATCCCCCACGCCGGGGTGACCGGCCACACGACGTTCCCACTGGCTCCGTAGGCGGCCGCGGCGTCGTTCACGAAGTCGAAGGTGATCGGGTTCCCGCTGGCGTCGGGCCCGGCGCAGGTCGCCTGGTCGGGAGGCTCGACGTTGGAAAACGTGGGGGTGACGGGGTTGGGGATGTTGACCGATGCCTCCTCGGGGCCGGTCACCCCCTCGACGCCGGTTTCTCCGGCCACGTTGGTCCGCACGACGGAGAAGTTGTTGCCGGCCGTGATCGGGGTGCCGTGATTGCCGGCGGGATGGGGACGGCCGAGCCGGCCGGACGAAGCCGCCGCCGGCTGGACGACCGCGGGTGTCGCCGTCGCCGCCGGCTTCTCGCCGGCGATAGCTGCGAAGTTCACGGTGCCGACCACCTGCATGTTCTCCTGCGAGGTGGTGTAGGTGATGGGGGCGGCGCTGCTGGCGCCGGCGAGCGGGGCGGCGATGCTCATCCCCGCCAGCGACCCCCCTCCGATCGACAGTGCGGCCAGAACCTTCACGAATCGCCGGATGCCAGCAACTCTGCGCATATGTCCTCGCTCCCCTCGGCCGCGGTCCGTGCTCGGCCCGCTCCGACTGGTGGTCGATGCTCCGGCGGAAGCTATCGCCACGCGAAAGGAAGGTCAACAGTCGGCCTCTCCCGGTAAATCTCGCTCAAATCCGAGAAATGGTCAGTCCAGCGATTCGTTCAACAGGCCGAGGGCCGCCGCCGCAAAGGCGACCATGTTTGCGGACCGGTCATCCGAGCCCGTGAGCAGGTGGCGGGTCGAGTCCGCCGGCCCGGCGACGGCGACCCAGACGTGGCCGGGCGGATCGCCGTAGCGGCTCCCCGTCGGCCCGGCCGCACCGCTCTCGCCGATCGCCCACGTCGTCTCGAGCCTGGCGGCGGCCGCGTGCGCCAGATAGAGGGCGTATTCCTCCGTCTCGGCCTGCAGGCCGGGCGCGGCGGGCACGGCGCCGCCGAGGAAGGTCTGGTTGGCCATGCGGGTGTAGGTGACCGTGCCGCCGACGAAGTAGGCGGAGGCTCCGGGGATGGAGAGCAGCGACGCCGAGATGAGGCCCCCGCAGGAGCTTTCGGCCACGGCGATCGTCTCTCGCCGCTCGCGGAGCCTGCGCGCCGCCTGCTCGGCCAGGGCAGTGAGCTGGGTGTCGAACATCTCGACAGTCTTGCCCCTCGCGCCGGTGACCGGGAGGGGTCCGCGTCGGCGGTTACGCTGGCGGTCTTGGCCCGCGCCAAGCGCGACAACCCACCCTGTCAGGGCGCCGCGGCGTCGTTGACCATCCGTATCGGAGGCTGCAGTGACGCTCGCTTCGAACCGTGCCTCCTGGCGTCAGGATCTGGCCCCCTACGCTGAGCCTCGACTGAAACGGGGACTGCTCGACATCGCCACCTCCGTAGTGCCGTATCTGGCGCTGTGCGTGGCGATGTACCTGCTGCTGCCCGTCTCGCCGCTGTTGATGCTGCTCCTCGTCCTCCCGACCGCCGGATTCCTGGTGCGGGTCTACGTCATGTTTCATGACTGCGCCCACAGTTCGCTGCTTCCCGGCCGGCGAGCGAACAACTGGGCCGGCAGGGTCCTCGGGCTCTTCGTCCTCTCGGCCCTTCAGCAGTGGCGGGAGGAGCACGCGGGCCACCACGCCACCTCGGGGGATCTCGACCGCCGGGGCGAAGGCGACGTCGAGACCCTGACGGTCGCCGAATATCACGCACGTCCGTGGCAAGGCCGGCTTGCCTACCGGCTCTTCCGTCACCCGCTCGTGATGTTCGGGTTCGGGCCGGTGTTCGCGATGATCATCGAACCACGGCTCGTGCATCGCGGGACGCGGCCGAGGATCCGCAACAGCATCCTCGGCGTTGACGCGGCGTTGGTGGCCGTGGTCGCAGGGCTGTGCCTGCTTATCGGCTGGGAGGACTTCCTGATCGTGTGGGCACCATCGGCCTTGGTGGCCGGTGCCGTGGGTATCTGGTTGTTCTATGTCCAGCACCAGTTCGCCGGCGTCTACTGGGAGCGCCACGGCGAGTGGAGCTTCTTCGACGCCAGCGTGCGTGGCAGCTCGTATCTGCGGCTCCCGAAGATCCTGCAGTTCTTCACCGGGAACATCGGCCTGCACCATGTCCATCACCTGAACACGCGGATCCCGAACTACAACCTCCAGCGCGCCCACGACGCCAGCGGGATGTTCGACGGGGTGCCGGCGGTCTCCATCCGGGACGGTCTTCGTGCGGTCAACCTCAAGTTGTGGGACGAGGACGCCGGCCACCTCGTATCCTTCGCCCAGGCCAAGCACTCACGGATCCCTCGCACGTCCCTTTCAGCGACCTGACACCCGGTTCGGGCGTGGCGCCCGGGGCCCCGTTCGGGCTGTGAGCAGACTCGGTCCATGTGAGCAGACTCGGTCCATGTGAGCAGCCACAGGTCAAACGGCGCACTCCAGCGAGCACATGGACGCGATTCGGTCACATGGTCGCGGATCACTCACAAAGCGCCCCCACGACCTCTGGCAATACAGTTGACTGTCCGACAGTACAGTCGTATTGTTGCCATCTATGGCGCCAACGCCGCCCGATGCTCTCCGCAGAGATGGCCGATCCGGCTGATATGCCCCTGCGCGAATCGGACCTGACGGCATACGCCAGAATCCGCAACGCCGC
>WQVT01000021.1 GCA_009785715.1 Acidimicrobiaceae bacterium
ACGACGCCCTTGCCCTCGGCGAGCACCACGTCGCCGGCGTCGCCGGCAGCCCTCGCCTCCACGCCGGTGCCCACGAAGGGCGCCTCGGGGCGGACGAGCGGGACCGCCTGCTTCTGCATGTTGGCGCCCATCAGGGCCCGGTTGGCGTCGTCGTGCTCGATGAAGGGGATCAGCGCCGTGGAGATCGACACCATCTGCTTCGGCGAGACGTCCATCAGGTCCACCTCGGGCGGTGGCACGAAGTCGACCTCGGAGGTCGTGCCGTAGCTGGTCCCCGCGGCGCCGACGCGCACGCCGGGGCCGGCGGGCGCCCGGCGAACGAGAACCCGCTCGTCGGTGAGCGTGCCGTCGTCGGCCAGCGTCGCGTTCGCCTGGGCGATGACGAACTCCTCTTCCTCGTCGGCGGCGAGGTACACGATCTCGTCGGTGACCTTGCCGTTCTCGACCTTCCGGTAGGGGGTCTCGATGAAGCCGTAGGAGTTGATCCGCCCGTAGGAGGCAAGGTGGCCGATGAGGCCGATGTTCGGCCCCTCGGGGGTCTCGATGGGGCACATCCGTCCGTAGTGGGAGGTGTGCACGTCCCGGACCTCGAACCCGGCCCGCTCCCGCGAGAGACCGCCGGGGCCCATGGCCGACAGGCGCCGCTTGTGGGTCAGCCCCGAGAGCGGGTTGGTCTGGTCCATGAACTGGCTGAGCTGGGAGGTCCCGAAGAACTCCTTGATCGCCGCCACGACCGGCCGGATGTTGATCAGCGTCTGGGGCGTAATGGCCTCGACGTCCTGGGTGGTCATGCGCTCGCGCACGACCCGCTCCATCCGGGAGAGGCCGACGCGGACCTGGTTCTGGATCAGCTCACCGACCGAACGGATCCGGCGGTTGGCGAAGTGGTCCTGGTCGTCGAGGCGGTACCCCGACTCCCCCTGGGCCAGGTGCAGCAGGTAGCTGCAGGCCGCCAGCAGCTCCGAGCGGGACAACACGCCCTGGCCGGGCTCGGGGTGCTCGAGCTCGATGCCGTACAGCTCCTGCGCCTTGTCGATCTCCGGGCCGAGCTTGCGGTCCAGCTTGTAGCGCCCGACCCGCGTGAGGTCGTACCGCTTGGGGTTGAAGAAGGCGTTCTCGAAATAGGCGCGTGCCGACTCGACCGAGGGCGGCTCGCCGGGACGGGCCCGCTTATAGATCTCGAGCAGGGCCTCCTCCTGGGTGGGGGCGAGCTCCCGCTCCTTCTGCCACTGGCCCTCGAGGAACTCGAAGTGGCGCACGAAGCGCTCGAGGAACCCCTCGTCGGTATAGCCCATGGCCCGCAACAGGGTGAACAGGCTGAGGCGGCGCTTACGTGCGACGCGGGATCCGGCGGTGATGTCCTTGCCCGGCTTGGCCTCGACGTCGAACTCGATCCACTCACCCCGGTAGGGGTGGACGGTCCCGGTGACGACGGTCTTGGCGTCCCGGCCCGGCTGGAAGATCACGCCAGGGGAACGCACCAGCTGGGAGACCACGACCCGCTCGGTGCCGTTGATGATGAAGGTGCCCTTGTCGGTCATCATGGGGAAGTCGCCCATGAAGACCGTCTGCTCCTTGATCTCACCGGTGTTGGCGTTCTGGAACTGCGCGCGCACGAAGATCGGCGCGGCGTAGGTCATGTCCTTCTCTTTGCACTCCTCCACCGTGAACTTGGGCGGCGGACGGAGGTCCTGATCGTCGGGATCGAACTCGAGGATCAGCTTGAGCGACCCGGAGAAGTCCTCGATGGGGCTGATGTCACGGAACGTGTCAGCCAGGCCCTCGTTGAGAAACCACTTGAACGAGTCACGCTGGATGGAGATCAGGTCTGGGAGCGGCAGGACCTCGTTCAGATTGGCGAACGAGAAACGCTCCCGAGATGCGGGACGAGACGGCAAGGCCTACTCCTGGGGGAGAAGATCGAGTGGAGACGCCGTGCGGACGCGCCAAGACCGCGCCGAAGAGCGGGAGACGCAAGAGGGGGACACCACGGCAACTCCCCAGTGTAGGGGGTTGGGGCAGCAAACGGCAAGACCTTGTTCAGGCCGCTGGTATCTCGCAAGAGGGTAAGACACGTTCCAACACAGGTCAAGAACTTCTCTGACCCAAAGTCCCGGTCACTGCAGCCCGGAAAACGC
This sequence comes from Acidimicrobiaceae bacterium, assembly GCA_009785715.1. Classification (GTDB taxonomy): domain Bacteria; phylum Actinomycetota; class Acidimicrobiia; order Acidimicrobiales; family Palsa-688; genus WQVT01. The sequence continues at coordinate 2,139 of WQVT01000021.1, forward strand.
CCGGACCGTCCCCGCCGCCGCCCTCGGGACGGCCCTCTGGCACACGCCCCGGCCGTCGGTGCCGGCCCTCCGAGTGACATCCGCCATCCCGGGTAGCGCTCCCCCGGTGGCAGGCTGACCAGGCTCATGTCCCCCTCGCCCGTTGCCGTCCTCCACGCCGGCGGCGGGGCATCGGAGAGGGTCGGTAGCCGCCGCCAGCGGCGCATCCTCCTCGGTGCCCTCTGCCTGTCGCTGTTCATCACCGCCGTGGACTCGACGGTCCTCAACGTCGCCCTCCCCACCATCGGCCGTGACCTGCATGCCGGAGGCGTCTCCGGGTTGCAGTGGACCATCGACGCCTACTCCCTCGTGCTGGCGTCCCTCCTCCTGCTCGCCGGATCGACGGGTGACCGGCTCGGACGGCGGAAGATGTTCCAGATCGGCCTCGTCCTCTTCGGGCTCGGCTCGCTCGCCTGCGCCCTGGCGCCCAACCTGGGGTCGCTGGTGGCGTTCCGCATGCTTCAGGCGGTCGGCGGATCGCTCCTCCAGCCGAACGCCCTCTCCATCCTGACCAACGTCTTCACCGACCGCCGAGAGCGGGCCCAGGCGATCGGGATCTGGGGCGGCGTCTTCGGCATCGCCGCCGCATTCGGGCCGATCATCGGCGGGTTCCTGGTGGACTCTGTGGGCTGGCGGGCCATCTTCCTCGTCAACCTTCCGGTGGTCGTGACGGCCTTTGTCCTGCTCGCCCGCAACTGCCCCGAGTCACGCGCCGCCCGGGCCCGCCGCGTCGATCCGCCCGGCCAGCTCCTGATCCTCGCCGCCCTCGCCACCATCACCTTCGCCATCATCGAGGGGCCCCAGCGGGGATGGGGGTCGCCAGTCATCCTCGGGCTCTTCGGCTTCGGAGTCCTTGCTCTCGTCGCCTTCGTCCTGGTCGAGCAGCGCCGGCGGGAGCCACTGGTCGAGCTGCGCTTCTTCCGCAGCCCGCCGTTCAGCGGGGCCGCCAGCATGGCCACCCTGGCGTTCCTGATCCTGTCGGGATTCCTGTTCCTGAACACCATCCAACTGCAGGAAGTGCGCGGATATTCAGCGCTCCTGGCGGGGGTGGCGATGCTCCCGACGACGGTGGTCATGGCGTTCGGGTCGCCGGTCACCGGATTCCTGGTTGCCCGGCGTGGCCCTCGCATCCCGCTCGTGGCCGCCGGGCTCGCGTTCGCAGCGGGCGCCTTCATCCTCACCCGCACGGGCACCGCCGCCCCGTACCTCATCCTGGCCGTCGCCTACGTGCTGCTCGGTGCCGGGTTCGCGCTGGTGAACCCGCCGATCACCAACACCGCCGTGGCAGGCATGCCGTTGTCCCAGTCCGGGGTGGCCTCGGCGGTGGCCTCGAGCGCCCGACAGCTTGGCAACGTGCTCGGTGTCGCCCTGATCGGCTCCCTCACCGCCAGCCGGCTGCGTGCCGAGCTCACGCAGCGGGCGGCCTCCGCCCAGCTTCCCGCCGTCACCCAGCACGCGCTGGCGCACGCCTCGTTCGGCGCCACCGGGTTGTCCCTGCCTTCCGGGCTGCCGGGGGCCGAACAGGCCGACGCCCTCATCCGGACCGCCTTCACGGTGGCCGGACACGCCGGGTGGGCGCTGGCGGCCGCCTCCGGCCTGGCCATCACCGCGATCGCGCTTCTCACCACCACCGCCGCGGCCCGGGCACGGGCGGAGCGGGTGCTGGCGGAGGGGTGATCGCCGGCCCGCCGGCGGGGGGTGGGCGTAGGCGCGGGGTCGAGGGGCGGGGCCCGGGCGGCCGGCGCCGGGACGCCTTGTGCGCGATGTCGGTCTATGTGAGCGATTTCGGGACATGTGAGCAGCCGACGACGCCTATTGACCCCTCCCCGCTCACATTGCCTCGAATCGCGCACATGGGCGCGGATCGCGCACAACGCGCACCCCACGAGAGGTTCATCCGACACCCCGGCGCAAGAAACAGCAGGGAGGCCGAAGACCGGGATTGGGCGCGAGTGACGAGATTCGAGGCTCCGCCGGCGGGGAGCAGTTGGTAGCGTCACATGGATCGGGGGTGAATCGCACCATCACCGGGGGAGGGCTGGATGAGCTCCACGTTGTCTCGGCCGCGCTGGACCCACATCGCCCTGCCGAGCAGCGACCTTGACCGCTCGGTGCGCTGGTACGAGCGCTTCACCCCGCTGGTCCTCCTGAGCGAGCACGCCGACGCCAAGGGGCGGAGCGCATGGCTGACCCACGAGGGGGAAACCGAGAGCCCGTTCGTCCTCGTGTTGGTCATGTTCCACGCCGAAGCCGGGCACCGCCAGACGATCATGGCCCCCTTCGCCCACATCGGCATCGAGGTCCCCGAGCGCGCCGACGTGGACGAGATCGCCGCCGCCGCGGACGCCGACGGCTGCCTGATCTGGAGGCCGAAGGACATGCCCCCTCCCGTCGGCTACATCTGCGCCCTCAGCGACCCGGACGGGAACGTGATCGAGATCTCACACGACCAGGGTGTCTACGCCGCATGTCAAGAAAGGTGGGGAGCGCCACGAACATGAGAAGCAGCGGGACATGAGCGACATGAGCACAGCGACACTGGCAACGGAGGACAGCCCGGCCGCGGTCATCGGCCGCTATCTGGACGCCATCAACGGCGGGGACCCCGACCTCGCCGCAGCGATGGTCAGCGAGGACTTCGTGAGCGAGCACCCCTCCGACCCGACCGTCGATCTCCACGGGCGGGCCGCGCACCGGGAACGCCTGCGAGCCTTTCTCCAGGAACTGCGTGGGGTCAGCTACGAGGTGGAGGACGTCATCAGCACCGGGGTGCGGGTGGCGCTGCCGTACCGCATGACCGGCGCCTGGCGCGCCCCCGACGGGATGGGCCACCCCTTCAGCCTCCGAGGCGTGTTCGTGTTCACCGTCTGCAGTGGCCAGATCACTCGGCGGGCCGACTACTGGGACGGCATGGACTTCGCTCGCCAGGTCGGCATCAGCTGAACCGCTGATCTCCGGCCGCGAGCGCCGCCGGCGGCACCCACGTGAACGCCGGGGTATCAAACGGCGTCGTTATCCACTCACAGGTGACGGAATCGCTCACAAAGGCGTACGCCCGGAGCCCGGCGCAGGGCCGAGGTGAGCGAACCTCCTTCCGTCAGCCAAACTGCCAGGTACCCCGGCCGCCATTCGGCACAGCCGGATGCGACCGTGAGGTACTCGTTGCTCGCCCTCCACTCCTCCATCTCGGGCCGGAAAGCCACCCGCCGCCCTCGACGCATGGCACGCCGCACCCCGTCGCTGGCGTCACTCGCCGTCGTGGCGGGCATGCTCGCGACCGCCCTGGCGACACCGGCCTCGGCATCCCCGCCCCTCAGCAGGGCCCCGATGATCAGCCCGTCACGCTGCGCCGCAAACAAGGCGGCGGGCCGGATCACGTTCATCACCGGCTTCGAGCTCGAGGCCACCGTGGGCACCATCGACCCCGTGGCCGCACAGGCCCAGGGCTACTTCAAGGACCTCTGCCTCGACGTGTCGATCAAACCCGGCACGGGCAATCCCGCGCCGGCGGCGCAGGCCGTCGCCGCGGGGACGGCGACCATCGCCGAGCTCGGCGGCGCCTCGGACGTGATCACCACCAACGCCAACGGCATCGACACCGAGGCGATCGCCATGTACGGCAACGTCAACGCCATCGAGCTGATCACCATGCGGAACATCACCAACCTCCGCCAGCTCGAGGGCAAGACCCTCGGCTACAAAGGCTCGATGCCGCCCCAGATCACGGCGATGCTCGAGAAGGCCGGCGTGAACCTGCGCAGGGTTCGCCAGGTCGGCGTCGGTTACGACCCCACCATCCTGCCCCGGGGTCAGGTCCAGGCGCTCACCGGCTACAAGTCGAACGAGGTCCCGACCCTCGAGGCCGACCACTACAAGATCAGGACGTGGGACCCGGACAACTTCGGGATCAAGGGGACGTTCAACGCCCTCGTCGCCAACCCGAAGTTCGCGGCGGCCCACCCGACCGCCGTCGAGGACTTCCTCCGAGCCAGCTTCAAGGCCTACGCCTTCTGTGAGAAGTCGGCCTCGGTCTGCCTCGCCGATCTGGCCAAAGGTTCGCAGGCCGGCTTCGACACCGCCGCCAACCTGGCCCGTTGGCGCGTGGAGAGCCAGCTCGTCGACCGCCACCTGTTGCACGGCAAGGGGCTCGGGGCCGAGTCGGTGGCGCAGTACACGCCCGAACTGAAGCTGCTCCGCGCCGACAAGCTCATCCCGGAGAACGTCAACCTCTCCAAGGTGGTGGCGCCGCGCTTCGTGTCGGCCATCGAGCGGGGCGCCAAGCTGATCTGGCCGGCACCCTGAACCCGCCGGCACAGGACTCAGGTACGGTCGCGAACCCGTGCCCGCCGCCGAACCAGAGCCCTCCGCCGGCCCCCTCCCCGCCGGCCCCCTCCCCGCCGGCCCCGCCTCTGACGGCATCGCGGTCGAGCGCGTCACGAAGACCTACGGGAGTGGTCCGGCGGCCAGCACCGCCCTCGCCGGCATCGACCTGGAGGTCCCCGCCGGCCGGTGGGTGACGCTGATCGGACCGAGCGGCTGCGGGAAGTCCACGCTGTTGCGCATCGTCTCCGGCCTGCTCGAGCCCGACTCCGGCTCGGTGAGCATCTTCGGCCGCTCTCCCCGTGAGGCAAGTGCCGGCAAACAGATTGCGTATGTCCCCCAGTCTCCGGCCCTGCTCCCGTGGCGCACGGCCGTCGGCAACGTCCGACTGCCCCTCCAGGTCAACCGTCGGGCGCGACCACAGGACCGCCAGACGCCGAGGGGCCACGACACGGCGCGAGCCACCGCGCTGCTCGAGGATGTCGGCCTCGGCGACTCGTTGCACAAGTACCCTTCGGAGCTCTCCGGCGGCATGCAGCAGCGGGTCGCCATAGCCAGGGCCTTTGCCCTGGAGGCGCCGGTGCTGGTGATGGACGAACCGTTCTCCGCCCTCGACGAGCTGACCCGGGAAGGTCTCCGCCACCAACTCCTCGAGCTGTGGGCCCGCCATCGCGCCACGGTGCTGTTCGTCACCCACTCGGTTGCCGAGGCGGTGACGCTGTCCGACACGGTGGTGGTCATGTCTCCCCACCCCGGGAGGGTCGCCGGCGTCGTGCCGGTCAACCTCGGCCGGCCCCGTCCGGAGGGCATCGAGGACACGCCGGCGTTCCACGAGACCGAGGCGGCCATCCGCCTGCTGCTACGGGGCCGCCAGTGACCCGGGGCCGACCATGACCCGGTGTCGCCCGTGAGCTGGCTTCGGCCGAGCCGATGGCTGCCGGCGCTCGTGGCCTTCGCCCTCCTGGTGCTGATCTGGAAGCTGCTCGCCGACCACGACCGCTACCTCCTCCCCCAACCCGGGGCGACCGCCTCCCAGCTGTGGAACTACCCGGGGCTCTACCTGCGCAACGCCCGGTCCACGCTCGTCGAGGCCCTGATCGGTCTCGGCATCGGCTTCGGTGGCGCCTTCCTCATCTCCGTGGTGATGTCGCAGATCTCGCTCGTGGAGCGCGCGCTGCTCCCCCTGGCGGTCGCCCTCAACGTCACGCCGGTCGTCGCCGTCGCCCCGGCGCTCGTGGTCGCCTTCGGATTCGGGCGCACGCCGAAGGTGATCGTCACGGCGGTGATCGTGTTCTTCCCGGCGCTGATCAACAGCCTCGTCGGGCTCCGCTCGGCCGACCCGGAGGTGCTCGACGTGCTCCGCAGCCTGAACGCCAACCGCTCCGAGGTGCTCTGGTGGGTCCGGCTGCCCTCCGCGCTGCCCTACCTGTTCGCCGCTGCCCGGGTCTGCCTACCCCTGTCGGTGGTCGGGGCCGTGGTGGCGGAGTTCGTGACCCCCGGGTCGAGCGCCGGCCTCGGCACCCTGATCACGGAGGCCTCTGCCAACTCCGCGCTGGACCGGGTCTACGCGGCGATCATCTGCCTGGCTGTGCTCGGGGTGGTGCTCACGATCCTGATCACCGTCATCGAACGGCGTGTGCTGGCGTGGCAGCCCTCACGGCGCCGGACCTGACCGCGTCGGGCCGGGTCCGCACCGGCCAGTAGCAGCACGCCAGCAGGATCAGGAGGAGGCCCGAGTTGGGGTCCGTTCCCGCCCCGGTGAAGATCCCACCGAACGCCTCGCAGACCCAGAACGCGGCGCCGATCTGCACGGCCACCACCAGAGCGGGGCCAAGGGTCGGGCGGAACCACACGCCGAGTGCCACGAGGCCGCAGAGAGCCGCCAGGATCAGCGACACCTCGGTGCCGTGGTGGACCAAGATGCGCCCCAAACCGGTCTCGACACTCCGGACCCAGCCGGGCTGGCCGCCGGCCATCCCCGCCACCATCGAGCCCATGGCGGAAGGCGACCTGTTCCCGGGCAGGAGCAGCAGCCAGGCGAGGCCCCCCCACAGCGCGAGCCATACGAGGAGCGCCCCCCGCCGCCCGATCAGCCCGCCGAACGCCGTCGGTTCTCGGCTCCCCTCCCCCGGGCCGGTCAGCTCCCGCCCATCCGGCCAGACCAGCACGGCAACGACGGCGTAGAGGATCACCGCCCCCGGGGCACCCATGATCGGGGTGTTGCCGGCCAGGACACCACCCAGGCCTTCTCCGAACCACCAGACGAGCACGGCCCACCCGATCGAAGCGGCCAGCGCGGGGCGAACGGTTGGAGCATAGAGAATGCCTATGGCGACCAGGAGTTGGAGGGTCGCGAAGACGACGTTGAACGGGACGAGGTGATGCAGGAGCAGGTGCGCCACCCACGTGATCGAGTGGGCCACGGCACGTGGGTTGCCCGCCGCGGTCGGCTCGATGATGCCGGTCACGAACGACCGGCTGAACATGTACGGCTGGAACTGCAGTGCGGCGTCGAGCAGCCAGATCATCCCGAGGGCAAGCTGCAGGAGCCGCCGGGCGGGAAGGGTGAGCACCCTCCGCTGCAGCGCCTCGACACCGCGTGCCGCCCGGACGGTGAGGGGGACGGGGAGGGGGGCCGTTGGTTCCACGATCATCCGGGGGAGGACGCGTCCCTCACCGCTTCATGGCGCGGAAGCTGGCCGCCAGGCCGTGGCCCTCCATCACCGGCGGCTTGATCGTCTCGCCCGCATCGATGCGGGCGTCGATCCGCCGGCCCTCCCGCTGGTCGGCTGCGGCCCACTTGGCGAACACCGGTGCCAGGGCGACGATGGTGGCCGCCTCCGAGGCCGCCCACAACACCCCGCCGCCGGCGTGGGTGCTGGCGAGGGTGTACATCGAGGCGACGGGCCGGCTCTGCATCAGGAGCGCCAACCCGAGGAACGACTCGACCGGGATGCCGATCAGCAGGTTGAGCAACTTGAAGCCGGGCGACATCTTCCACTGCACGATCGGGTCGAGGCCGACCATCGGCCACCAGAACAGGGTGGCCCCACCGAGGAACCCGAGGTTGATGAGGTCCATCAGCCACATGTGGTTCATGGAGTAGCCGATCGCCCCCGTGAGGAAGAAGGCGTACATCGACAGGTAGTAGAGGAAGAACACCGTGAGCGGGTGCGACAGCAGCCCGAACCAACGCGAGTGCAGGACCCGCAGCACCTGCACCTTGAACTGGCGGGAGCACGTCTGCAGAAGCAGGGTCATCGGCGCCCCGAAGGCCAGCAACGGGGGGGCCGCGATCATCAGCAGCAGGTGCTGGATGACGTGCGCGGTGAACGTGTACCCGGCCAGCACGGCGACCGACGAGCCGAGTGCGAGCTCGACCCCGAGCAGGCCGCTCGTGAAGCAGATCGTCCGGCCCACCGGCCAGTGCCGGCCCCGTCGCTCGACCTTGCGGACGGCGTAGAGGTACCACGCCAGGATGGCGATCAGCGCGACGGCCACGACGATCGGGAACGGGCTCGCTTGCCAGCGGGTGAGGATGGTGTGGCCGTCGATCGGCGGCCGGACACCCATGCCGGCCATCCCGGCCAACCCCGCCGTGCCGGACATGCCGTGCATCCCCGCCATGCCGGAGTTCCCGCTCGATGCGGCCAGCGACGCGAGGACCACGGAGGCGCTCACGTCGACCTCCGGAAGCCGTAGGAGAGCACGTGCGAGAGGGTGGTCGCGTACTGATCGGGACGGACCGAGTCGTCGACCGTCAGGTTCGCCCACCCGTCAGGGGCGTAGACGAGGGTGTAGGCGGAGTGGACCACCAGATAATCCTGCCCCGTCTCGGTGGCGGATGCCGAACGGGGCGAGGTCGCGCGGTCGAGGTAGGAGAGGGGCATGTGGACCTGGACCTCCGCCTCGTGAATGGCTGCCAGCGAACCGGTGAGGCCGACGAAGCTCGGGTCGAAGCGGGCGAGCCAGCTGCGGATCACCTGCCGCGTGTCACGGGCGGGGTCGGTGGAGATGAACACCACCGTGATCTTCCGACGGTCCGCGGCGGGCAGGTCACGCAGCGCCGCGGCCGTCAGCGCCATGTTGATCGGGCAGAGGTCGGGGCAGTGCGTGTAGCCGAAGTAGACCAGGGTCACCCGTCCGGCGGTGGCCCGGGCGAGGTCGTAGGGCCGGCCTGCGGTGTCGGTGAGGACGACGCCCGGCTTGGGCACCCCTGCGCTCGTGACGATCGCCCCCGGATAGCGGCTGCTCGTCTGCGGGGCGCCCGCCACCTGGCGTATGGCCACCGTCCCGGCCCGGCGGCCGCCCGAGCCGAGGTGCGCCCCGAGCAGGGCGCCGGCGCCGAAACCCCCGCCGACGACCACGGCGGTGGCCGCGGCGAGCGACGCCAGACGCCGCCGGAGCCGACGATCCCCGGCGGCAGCCGGCGGAGGCATGGTAGCGAGCCGCTCGAGAATCTCTTCGGTGAGATCGGGAACCGGGCTGGCGGGCCGCACCCGGAGACGGCGGTGCTCCGCTGCGGCGGCCTCGGCGAACTGCGTGCAATCGGGACAGCGGGCGAGGTGCGCTTCGAGGACGTCGTCGGCCATGCCCGGGTCCTCGCCGTCGAGGCGCGCGGAGATTGCCTCCCTGAACCGGGGGCAGTCCCGTCCGCCGCCCCCGACCTCACGCCGCTCACTCCCCACGGTCAAGTAGTGGGACCACCGGCCCCGTGAGTTCCCGGGCGGACTGGCGAGCGGTGGGCCCGGTCCGTACCGTTGAGGGGGAATGGACGGGCTGACCCACTTGCTGCTGCAGGCGACCGGCGGTGACCGGGTCGCGCTCGACGAGTTCGTGGTCGCCGCGCAACCCGACGTGTGGCGGTTCTGCGCCGCCCTGCTGAACGCCGACCAGGCCGACGACGCCACGCAGGAGACGTTCGTTCGCGCCTGGCGGGCGGCGGCGGGGTTCCGCGGCGACGCCTCCGCCCGCACCTGGCTGCTGGCCATCGCGAAGCGGGTCTGTTACGACGCCATTCGCCAGCGCAGCCGAAGCGAGCGCAGGCAACAGCGGCTCCAGTCCGCGGCCGGGCACAAGGGGCCCCAGGACCCGGGCGAATCGATCGTGCTGGTCGACCTGCTGGGCCGTCTGGACGACGACCGGCGGAGCGCGTTCGTGCTCACCCAGCTGCTCGGGCTCTCCTATGAGGAGGCGGCGGCCGTCGTCGACTGCCCGATCGGCACGATCCGCTCGCGGGTGGCGAGGGCGCGCGGCGAACTGCAGGCGGCGCTCGAAGACGACACGGCGGTGTCCTCCGGTGAGAACCGTCGCTGAACCCGGCGTCACACCCACCCGCCGGGCGGCGGGCCGGCGCTCGGCGGGCCGATCGCGGTGGGTGGGCGGGGCAGTGGCGTTGGCGATGGCCGCCCTTGTCTCCGGCCTGCTGCTGTTCCGATCGGGAGGAGCCCCCGGCGCAGGGACCGCGCCCGCCGTGTCGGGCCCGACGGCGGGCGGTGGGCACTACTCGCTCGGCGCCGAGCGGGGCCACTGGGTGCTGGTCAACTTCTTCGCCTCGTGGTGCACCGACTGCAAGGCGGAGCTCGCCCAGCTCGCCGACCTCGAGCACCGGCACCCGGCGGGGCTGTCCGTGGTGAGCGTCGAC
>WQVT01000022.1 GCA_009785715.1 Acidimicrobiaceae bacterium
GCACCGGCGGCGGTGCCCGGCGTCCTCCACCGTGGTCTCGCCGCCGCAGGCCGGGCAGTACGGCGCCCGCCGGTGCCAGGCCGACAGGCCGAGCGCCTCGAGCGCCGCCGCGGCATCCTCGGGTGGGAGCCCCGGGCCCACCTCGCGCAGGGCGGCGAACTCCTCCCCGACCTCGTCGGCGCCGGCATCCCGGGAGAACAGCGGGCGGCCCTCCTCGTCAACCCCGAGGAAGACGAGCGTGTCGGGGGCGGGGGCGGGGCCGTCGCCGCTACCCTCGGCGAGCGGGCGCCACGCCAGGTGTCCTCCGTCGTCGACGGGTACCCGCGCCTCGGCGATCAGCAACAACCGGGCGCCCGGGTGCGCCCTCGCACGCGACATATATTCGGCGTCCCTGCGCCGTTCGCCCACCCGGTCGAGCGGTGAGGCCCCGAAGGGGATCTTCGCCAGCTGCTCGGGCGGCAGGCTCACCCGAACGAGGCTTCCCGACCGGCCTCCGGCCGGCTCGGGCCGTCGGTGAGCGCCCCCTCGCCGTGCTTGGCCCTCCACTCGGCCTCGTGCCGGTCGATCATCGCCTGCGCGGCCGACCGGCGCAGGTCGGAGAGCTCCCCGGTATGCCTGCCCACCCAGTCGTAGGAGTCGACCCGGCCGCGGTTGGCGTCGGCGAAGTGCGGCATGACGTAGCGGGCGTAGAGCTCATAGGAGCGTTTGGTCTGGTCCCAGTCCGCCCAGTTCGTTGCGCCGATCAGCACCGCCCCGAACTCGCCCTGCTTTTCGATCAACCGCTCGATCCGGGCGATCGCGTCGTCGGGCGTGCCGATCACCGCGATCGGCTGCTCGACGTACCAGTCGACGGTGTCCGCACCCTCGGGGACATGGAAGCGGGGCATGTTGTTGTTGAAGTAGTCGACGTATTCCTTGAGCCCGAAGCGCACGTTGGCGCGTGCCTGCTCGACGGTGTCGGCGAGGTGCATGTGCACCACCAGGCGGAGCCGGGACGGGTCCATCGTCCGGCCGCGCTCGGCGGCGACCTCCTTCGCCACCGCCCAGTTCACGTCGAGGGCGTTGAAACCGGCGTGCTCGCCGGCCGCCACGCACAGCATGCCCAGGTCGTAGCGGCCGGCGAGCCGGCCCCCCGAGGGCGTCACCGCGCTCGCCACGGCCATCTCCGGATACGGCCGGGTGTAGGGCCGCAGGTGGAGGGCGGCCTCCGACAGGGTGTACCAGTCCGTCTTCTCGGTGACGACCTCGCCCCGGAAGAGGCGCAGGATGACGTCGATCGCCTCCGCCATCCGGTCCCGCTGCACGGCGGGGTCGATGCCGAGCATCAGGGCGTCGGAGGCGAGCAGCCCGGGGCCGACCCCGAACATCACCCGTCCCCGCGTCATGTGGTCGAGCTGGATGATCCGGTTCGCCACCATCAGGGGGTTGTGGTAGGGGAGGGAGACCACCCCGGTCCCGAGTCGGATGTGCCTCGTCCGTTCGGCGGCCACGGCGATGAACAGTTCCGGCGAGCTGATCGTTTCGAACCCCGCCGAGTGATGCTCACCGATCCACGCCTCGTGGAACCCGAGGCGGTCGAGGTGGGCGATCAACTCGAGGTCCCGTTCAAGGCACAGCGTCGGGTTCTCCTCCATGCGGTGGAAGGGCGCCAAGAAGACTCCGTGTCGCAGGTCCATGGACGCCGAGCCTACGGCCCCGAGGCCGTGCCCACCCGACCCCATGAGAAATGTCACGGGGAGTTGGTGATTGCCCCCACTACCGCCGGCGAGCACCGGGGATGATCATCTTCTTCGGTCCTCCCCGCCCACCGGCAACGAATCCCGGGGCCACTCAGGGTTTTTTGGGGGGAATTCCGGATTCTCACGGAGGCATACAGGAGATGACGATCTAGCCATGGACAGAAGCTCCCGCCAGCACCGCCCCGCCGAGCAGGTTGGCTCACTCTCCCCCGCCCCCTCCCCCTCGCCCGAGCCCGAGCCCGATGCGCCTGCGCCGGCTGCGCAGGCCGTCGGGCTGTGCAAGACCTACGGGACGGGCCACGCCGAGGTGCGGGCCCTCGACGGCGTCGACGTCACCTTCGAGCGGGGCCGGTTCACGGCCGTGATGGGCCCCTCCGGTTCCGGGAAATCCACCCTGATGCACTGCATGGCCGGCCTCGACCGGCCGACCGCCGGCCAGGTCTTCATAGGTGGCCTCGATATCGGGAAACTCGATGACAGCGGGCTCACCCGGCTCCGGCGGGACCGGGTCGGCTTCGTCTTCCAGTCGTTCAACCTGGTCCCCACCCTGACCGCCGAGGAGAACATCACCCTCCCGGCCGACCTCGCCGGCCGGCGCGTCGACCGCGCCTGGCTCGACTACCTGGTGGGAGCGCTCGGGATCGGCGATCGCCTGCGTCACCGCCCCGCCGAGCTGTCGGGAGGCCAGCAGCAGCGGGTGGCGTGCGCCCGCGCCCTGTCCAACCGGCCGGATCTCGTCTTCGCAGACGAGCCGACGGGCAACCTCGACTCGAACTCCTCCGCCGAGACGCTCGCTTTCCTGCGCCGGTCGGTGGACGAGCTCGGACAGTCGATCGTGATGGTCACCCACGACCCCAGAGGCGCGGCCTACGCCCAGCGGGTCGTGTTCCTCGCCGACGGGAAGGTCGTGGGCGAGCTCGAGAAGCCGACCGCCGACTCCGTGCTCGAACGCATGGGAACGCTGGGGGCATAAGTGCGCAACGTGACCATCAAGGGCCTCCTCGCCCACAAGCTGCGGCTCGGGCTCACCTCGCTCGCCATCGTGCTCGGCGTGACCTTCATCGCCGGGACCTTCGTCCTCACCGACACCCTGCACAACACCTTCTCCAACCTGTTCGGCAACGTCTATCAGCGGATCGATTTCGAGGTCCGCGGCGTGGCCCAGCTGTCGCAGACCGGCGCCAACGCCACCCGCAACCCGATGCCCGAGTCCCTGCTGTCCACGATCCGGGGCGTGCCGGGCGTGAAGGCCGCCTACGGGTCGGTGCAGGGCTACGCCCAGTTCGTGTCCCACGACGGCAAGGCGATCTCCACGGGCGGGGCTCCCAACCTGGCCATCGACTTCGACCCGAATCCCGAGATCTCGCAGCTCCGCCTCACCCACGGCAGAGCGCCGCAGACCGCCGGCGAGGTCGTCATGGACGCCGGCACCGCCGGCAAGAACCACTTCTCCGTCGGTCAGAGGGTCCGCGTGCTCTCCATCACCGGGCCACCCCGGACGTTCACGATCTCCGGCATCGCCGAGTTCGGGACCTCCGCCAACCTCGCCGGCGCCAGCCTCGCCGCCTTCACCCTCCCCACCGCCCAGGAGATCGTCGGCCGGGTCGGCCAGCTCGACACCATCAACCTGATCACCGACCCCGGAGCCGACAAAGCGCTCGTCCAAAGGGACATCGAGCGGGTGCTCCCGCCCGGGGTCGAGGTCGTGACCGGGCAGACCGTGATCAACGAGCAGACCAGCGCCGTCGATCAGGCGCTCGGCTTCTTCAACACGGCGCTGCTCATCTTCGCCCTGATCTCGCTCTTCGTCGGGGCCTTCACGATCTTCAACACCTTCTCGATCATCGTCGGTCAGCGAACCCGGGAGCTGGCCCTGCTCCGTGTGGTCGGCGCGAGCAGGCGACAGCTGTTCCGTTCCGTGCTGACCGAGGCGGCCGTCGTGGGATTCCTCTCGTCCCTCGTCGGCCTCGGGCTCGGCGTGCTCGCCGCATGGGGTCTCGAGGCGTTGCTGCGGGGCTTCGGCATCACCCTCCCGACCGGACCGATCGCCTTCAGGGCCCGCACGGTGGTGGTCGCGATCCTGGTCGGGGTCGGCGTGACCGTCGTCTCCGCGGTGGGCCCCGCTCGTCGGGCCGTTCGCATCCCGCCGGTCGCCGCCCTCTCGGACCGAGCGGCCGACACCGACGCGGCACCCCGCCGCAGGTTCGTCGGGGGCGGCGCCATCTTCCTCGCCGGGATCGTCCTGCTCGCCGTGGGGCTCTCCTCCGGCACGGTCGCCGTGGTCGGCGTCGGCGCGGCCGCGATCTTCGTCGGCGTGGCGATGCTCGCCCCGGCCGTGGCCCGTCCCCTCTCGGGCCTGATCGGCCGGCCGGTCGCCGGCGGGTTCGGGATCCCCGGCAAGCTCGGCCGGGAGAACTCGATGCGCAGTCCGCGGCGCACGGCCCAGACCGCCTCGGCGCTGATGGTCGGGCTCGCCTTGGTCTCGGCGATCGCCGTGTTCGGTGCCTCCCTGTCGCGCTCGGCGACGGCAAGCGTGGACCAGGCGATCCGCGCCGACCTCCTGATCACGGCGAATTCGGGGAGCATGAGCAAGGCGTTGCCCGAACTGGCCTCGTCCGTCGGGGGGGTCACCGCATCCACCACCGTCTACCGCGACCAATTCGAGTTCCGCCACTCCCTGGTCACGCTCACCGCGGCCGGGGTGGCAAATCTGAGCGACACCGTCATCCTGCGCATGAAGGCGGGCACCGTCTCCTCCCTGGCGCAGAACGAGATACTGATCGACACCACCACCGCCAACTCCGACCACCTGAAGGTCGGCGACACCGTTCCCGTGACCTTCGCCAAAACCGGGGCCACGACGATACGGATCGGTGGGATCTATCAGGCCAACGCCCTGATCATGAGTTACCTCGTGAGCGACGCCTACTTCGTCTCCCATTTCGACAACCCGGACCCGGGGGCGCTCCTCTTGCGCACCGGCGGGTCGAGCGAGGTGAACCAACGGGTCGAGCGCGCACTGTCCGGTTTCCCCAACCTCAAGATCCAGACCCGGCACGAATTCGAGCAGGCCCAGGTGAACAGCGTCAACCAGTTGCTCGGCCTGGTGTACGCCCTGCTGGCACTGGCCGTCATCATCGCCCTCATCGGGATCGTCAATACCCTCCTCTTGTCCGTGTTCGAGCGCACCAGGGAGATCGGCCTCCTCCGGGCGGTCGGCATGCGACGTCGCCAGGTCCGGTCGATGATCCGGAGTGAGTCGGTGATCCTGGCGCTCTTCGGTGCGGTTGTCGGCATCGTCATCGGCACCGGGCTCGGGATCGCACTCGTCGCTGCGTTGCGGACCCAGGGCATCACCGAGACGGTCGTGCCGGTGGCGCGGCTCATCATTTTCCTGGTCATCGCCGGGCTTCTCGGGCTTCTCGCCGCCACCTGGCCCGCCCGCCGGGCGGCCTCCCTCGACGTGCTTTCGGCCATTGCGAGCGAGTAGCCGTCCCCGGACGCCCGCTACCCTGACGGCGGTGCGCGCCGAGGTCGAGCCGGCAGGTCCGGCGGAAGCGGGGTGGCTGGCGAGCGAGAAGCGGTGGGGGCAGGGGTGGCGCAGGCTCGCCTTTCACGCCGTGTTGCTCCTCTATCTGATCTACGTCGTCAGGGCCGTGGACCAGTACTCGCAGGGCGTAGGGGCCGTCGTCGGCTACGCGCTGCTCGGCGCGTTCGCGATCGGCTTTCTCGTCATCATGCCCGACCTCGAGTCGATCCCACCCCGGCGTTTCTGGGCGCTCTGCGGGATGCTCTTCGCCCTCTTCGTGGCCCAACTCGCCTTCGCGCAAGCGGAGGCCTTCACCCTCGCCGGCTACCTGACGATCGTCATCGTGCGCCGTCTCGGCAGCCACTCGATTCCCGTCGTCGCCGGCTTCACCATCGGGGCGATCGTGCTCCCCGTGGCCGTGCCTTCGTGGCACGACAGCCTCGCGACCGGCTTCGGTAACGCGACCGCGGTGGCCATCCCGATCACGGCGCTGGCCACCTACACCGTCCATCGGATACGCAACGGGAACCTGGCCCTGGCCGAGGCGCACGCCGAGGTAGCGCGCCTGGCCGCCGAGAACGAACGGTCGCGGATCGCCCGCGACCTGCACGACCTGCTCGGCCACTCGTTAACCACGATCACGGTGAAGACCGGATTGGCCCGCCGCCTCGGAGAGACCGACCCGAACCGGGCGCTGGCGGAGATCGCCGAGGTGGAGACGCTGGCCCGGCAGGCCCTGGCCGATGTGCGGGCCGCGGTCTCCAACTACCGGGAGGTGACCCTCGCCGGTGAGCTTGCCACCGGCCGGGAGCTGCTGCGCGCCGCGGGGATCCTCGCCGACCTGCCGAGCGCCGTCGACGGCGTCAGCCCCGAGCACCAGGAGCTCTTCGGCTGGGTGGTGCGCGAGGGGCTCACCAACGTCGTACGCCACGCCCGGGCCACCAGCTGCGCGGTTCGGCTCTCCGAAGGCTGCGTGGAAATCGAGGACGACGGGGTTGGGGGCGACAGCTCGACGGGAAGCGGCCTGTCGGGGCTCGCCGAACGGGTCGGCGCCGCCGGAGGGGCGGTGGACGCCGGCCCCCTGCAACCGAGGGGCTGGCGCCTCCGGGTCTCGCTCGCCGCGCAAGGCGCCAGCTCGTGATCCGCCTCCTGCTGGCCGACGACCAGGAGCTGATCCGAAGCGCCCTGGCCGCCCTCCTCGCCCTGGAGGAGGACTTCGAGGTGGTGGCAAGCGTCGGCCGTGGGGACGAGGTGGCGGCGGCGGCCAAGGCGACGCAGCCCGATGTGGCGTTGCTCGACATCGAGATGCCGGGGATCGACGGCCTGGCGGTTGCCGGCGTCCTCTCCCAGGAGCTCCCCGAATGCCGATCGGTGATCCTCACCACGTTCGGCCGGCCCGGCTACCTGCGACGGGCGATGGAATCGGGCGCACGTGGCTTCGTCGTCAAGGACTCGCCGCCTGAGCAGCTTGCCGACGCCATCCGCCGGGTGGCCGCCGGCGAGCGGGTCGTCGATCCCCTGCTTGCCGCCACCACCCTCGCCACCGGTTCGTCCCCGCTCACCGCCCGGGAGCGCGACGTGCTCGTCGCCGCCCGGGCAGGTACTTCGGCTGCGGAGATCGCCGAGAAGCTGTTCCTCTCCGAGGGCACCGTCCGCAACTATCTGTCGGCCGCGATGAGCAAAGTGGGGGCCCGCAACCGCGCCGAGGCGGTCATCCGGGCGGACGAATACGGCTGGCTCTGATCCCGACGCCGGCCGGCGGTCCGTGCCATCCTGGGGCCATGGAGAGCGTGTACGACGCGGCCGGGGGTGCAGACGGCTTGCTGCGCCTGGCGGATGCATGGCACGCCCGGGTGATCGCCGACGAGCTGGTGGGCCACGCATTCCGCCTCGGGGTCCTTCCCGATCACACCGAGCGGCTGGCGGCCTACTGGGGCGAGGCGCTGGGCGGCCCCCCGACCTATTCGCAGAACTACGGCAATGAGACCTCCGTGGTGCGGATCCACAGCGGGAACGGCCCGCACGGCGAGATGAACGACCGCGCCATCGACTGCTTCGATCGGGCTCTCGAAGACGCCGGGCTCGCTGGAGACGAGCGGCTACGGGCGGTGCTCCGCGACTATTTCGCGTGGGCCACCACGACCACGATGTACCGCTACCACGACTCGGCCTACGACGTCCCCGAGGGACTGGCGATCCCCCACTGGTCCTGGGACGGGCTGGTCGAGGCCTGACGCCGGTCGGGCCCGAGCGGCGTCGGGCGAGGGGCGGTCGGGCCTAGTGTCGTCGGCGATGGCACTCAGTCCCGCAGACGCCGCCTTCGTCGAAAGCCACCCCTCGGCGGCGATGATCACGATCGCAACCGACGGCACCCCGAAGGTCGCCCGGGTGGGGATCGCCGTGGTCGACGGCAAGGTGTGGAGCAGCGGCACGCAGGAGCGTGTGCGCACCAGGCGGCTCCGGCGCGATCCCCGCTGCACGCTCTTCGTCTTCGACGAGGGGTTCGCATTCCTGGCGCTCGAGACCACGGTCACCCTCCTCGAGGGACCCGACGCCGCGGCCTTGAACTTGCGCCTGTTCCGCATCATGCAGAACCGGCCGAGCGGTCCGATCGTCTGGAACGGCGCCGAGATCGACGAGACGCCGTTCCTGGAGCGGATGGTCGAGGAGGGCCGGCTCGTCTACGAGTTCGAGGTCGACCGCAGCTACGGGCTCACCTGATCCGCCCTACCTGCGCCCCCGATCCCCGGTACCGGCGTCCGAGGCCGCCGCCCAGAGGTGTCTGGCCGCCAGGGCCCGCCACGGTGCCCACCGTTCCGACATCCGTGTCAACGCGGCGGCGCTCGGCGGGTCGACGGGGTTGACGCCGCGGCGCAGGCCGAGGTCTGCGGCGGGGAAGGCGTCGGGCTCGCCGAGGCGCAGGGCGAGGTAGGCGGCCGTCCACGGCCCGACCCCGCGGATGGCGGTCAGGGAGGCCATCAGCTCCTCGAGCCCGATGCTGCGATCCAACCGGACCTCACCGGTCGCGACCGCCAGCGCGAAGGCGCGCACCGCATCCTGGCGCGCCGGGGTCAGCCCCACGCCGGCCAGATCGTGCTCGGCGAGGTCCGTCGCCGTCGGGAAGGTGTGGGTGAGGCCCAGCTGCGACAGCCCGGCGACCGGCCTCCCGAAGCGTTCCACGATCCGTCCGGTGAGGCGGCTGGCGCCGGCGACGGTGACCTGTTGACCGACGATGGCGCGGACCCCGGTCTCGAAGGGATCCCACGCCCCGGGGACGCGCAGGCCGGGTCTCTTCGCGACGAGCGGTCCGAGTACGTCGTCGCCCTCCAGCAGCGCGGTGGCCTCCGGGTAGTCGGTGTCGAGCCCCGCGATCCGCCTGGCGCGTTCCACCAGGTGGATCAGGCCCTCCCAGTGCGGTAGGTGGGCCCGGAGGACGAGGTGGTCGAACGACCCGGCGCCGGAGCCGGCCGGTCCGGGGGGCATCAGCTCGATCACGCCGGTGTCACCGTCGACTTCGATCGTGCGGCGGTAGACGCCGCCGGCGACCTCCTCCACCCCCGGAATGGCGCGGGCCGCGAAGTAGTCGAGCGCCGCCTGCCAGTCGAAGGGTGCCCGGAGCGGCAGGCGGAGGCAGAGCCCCCCGTCGGCGACGAGCCGATCGGTCTTCCGTCGCCGTGCCCGCAGCTCTTTCGGCGGCGCGCGGAAGACGTCGAGGCAGGCACGGTTCAGCTGGCGGATGCTCCCGAATCCCGAGGCGAAGGCGACGTCGGCGACCGGAAGGTCCGTGTCGTCCAGGATCCGCCGTGCGAAGTGCGTTCGGCGCGAACGAGCCAGCCCGTCGGGGGTCACCCCGATCTGCGCCGCGAACAGGCGGCGGAGATGGCGGGCGGACACGCCGAGACGCGCGCCCAGATCGGCCTCGGTGCCGCCGTCCAGCGCGCCGCCGAGGATGAGCTGGACGGCGCGGCAGACCAGCTCCGGGCCCGCCCAGCTGACCGGCTCGGCGGCGCGGTAGGGCCGGCAACGGAGGCACGCGCGGAAGCCGGCCGCCTCCGCCGCCGCCGCATGCGTGTACTCGTGGACGTGCTCCGGTCGCGGGCGGCCGGAGCAGGTGGGCAGGCAGTAGATGCCGGTCGTGACGACAGCGGAGTAACTCACGCGGACCGGTATACCGCCCGACACCCTGCCCGACGAGACGTTTCCGGACACCCTCCTAAAGCCTGTCCGGATCTGGCTGGAAGTAGCGGCGGAGCCGACCCATGCTGGCCTCGTGGCCCCTGAAGCAGTGCGGTACGGATACCTGGACTCCCCCGTCGGCCGCCTGCGGATGGTCGGGCGCGAGGACGGGGTGTTGACGTCGCTTTCGGTCGCCGACCACCCTTCCTGCTCACCCCTGCGGGACGGTTGGGTCCAGAGCGACGCCGCGATGCGCGGGGCGCGCGAGCAACTGGAGGAGTATTTCGCCGGTTCTCGCACCGGGTTCGACCTCCCGATCGACCCGGCGGGCACGCCCTTTCAGGAGCAGGTCTGGGCGGCGCTGCGGGAGATCCCCTACGGCCACACGCTCGGCTACGGCGAGCTCGCCAGGCGCATCGGCCGGCCGAACGCCGCCCGTGCCGTCGGAGCCGCCAACGGCCGGAACCCGATCTTCATCGTCATCCCCTGCCACCGGGTCATCGGCGCCAACGGCTCCCTCACCGGTTTCGGCTGGGGCACCGACTGCAAGTCGTGGCTGCTCGACCACGAGCGGCAGGCTCGCCTGCTGTAGTTCCCGATCACGGCAGGCGGCGGACCTCGACGAGCTCGAGGCCGAGCGCCTCGAGCTCGGCAAGCACGCCGTAGAGCGCCGCCTGGTCGGCCAGCACGCCCGACAGCACCGTGTCTCGACCGCGTCGGTGCGACTCGAGGGCGGGGAAAGCCGAGAGGGTCGTCTCCCCGAGGTGACCGCGGACGCGGATCTCGAATTGTTGCGGGGCATGCTCGCGGCGTTCGGCGTTCATCCGGGCACCGCGCGTGATCCGAGGCGTCCCGCCGCTGACCGCCTTCCGAGCGTCGAAGAGTTGATGATGACTCCTTCCCTCGTTCTGATCCGCTCTGAGCTTCGCCCGTCGGGGGATGAGCAGGCATCGACCGAAGAGGGTGATTTGTCGCGCGCCCGGGGAGGTCGACGGAATCACACCAACGGGGCGATGCCCGATCACCCTGGCCACGCGGACGATGGACGCGCTCCGGGCCGCAGCCCGGTGCCTCAATCGTGAGACGGCGCAACCCTGAACCAGAAGGTGCACATCCAATGACCTCGGAGGATCAGCGCACGCACGTAATCGTCGCGGGCCCCGCTATCGGGCTCGCCGTGACCGATACAGCCACAGCCGATGGCGTCCGTATTGACATCGCTACAGCCGATGGGTCCCACCGGCGCCGGGCCGGCGTCACTCGAGGGGACGATGTTGCCTCGGTCCCTGGCTCGTCGGGACCTTCGCCCCTGCTCGGACTCCCGGTCCAGACGGGACCATGGGTCCCCGTGAGACCGGCGGAGCGCAGGAGGCGCACATCAACGAAGCGGGGCAGCGCCACCCCGAGAGGGGCCGGCGCCACCCGGAGGGTGCGAGCCGTCGAAGCCCGTGGCCCGGCGGTGCATCCCGCCCGACGAGACGTTCATCCGGATGGGTTGACGTTACGGCCGGGGGGCTGTACGGTGTCATGTAACCGCTTACATAGTTCAACTTCCACTCAACCGTCTCAGTACATGCGACGCACGTGGGGGCGTGTCGTCGGGGGAAACAGAGGAATCGTGACAGTCGACCTTTCGGGTGCAGGCGCGCCCACTATCTATGACGTGGCCAACCGGGCCGGGGTGTCGACCGCCACCGTGTCGCGGGTGCTCAACGGGCATGCCAACCTCCGTTCCACCACTCGTCAGCGCGTCGTCGACGCGATGGCCGAACTCAACTTCGTCCCGAACAGCGCGGCCCGTGGCCTGTCGCAAGGACTGAAGAAGGTCGTGGGCATCGTCTTCGCCGGTGCGCCGGCCACCGATCAGCTCGACAGCGTCGAGGAGGAGACCCTCCTCTTCACCGACGCCGTCGTCCGGGGAGCAGA
The DNA here is from genome assembly GCA_009785715.1 of Acidimicrobiaceae bacterium. Classification (GTDB taxonomy): domain Bacteria; phylum Actinomycetota; class Acidimicrobiia; order Acidimicrobiales; family Palsa-688; genus WQVT01. The sequence continues at coordinate 11,371 of WQVT01000022.1, forward strand.
GGCGGGCGCCTCCCACCACGGCTACTCGCTGCTGCTGAACAGCATCGGGACCAGCCGCGGGTCAGCCGGCGAAATCGTCGCCGGCCTGACCGGGAAGGTCGACGGCCTGGTCCTCCTCGACCGGGTCCTGCCCGAGCGGCGCGTGGCCGCGCTCACCCGCCGCATCCCCGTCGTGCTCCTCGCCGGCAGTGGCCGGTCCCGCTCGGCGGTCACCGTGCGGGTCGACAACACGGCCGCGATGGCCGACGTCGCCCGCCACCTGGTCGGCGGTCACGGCTTCCGTCGCCTCGCGTTCGTGTCCGGCCTTGCGGCCAGCCCCGACAGCGCCTCCCGCGCCGCGTCCTTCGTCGCCGCAGCCAACGAGCTCGGCGCCGAGGTCGAGCCGCTCGAGGAGTGGGCGGGAGACTGGACGTCCGGTGGCGCCGTGCGCGTGACCCGCGCCCGGTTGGAGGGCGGTGGGCGGGTGCCGGAGGCCATTGCCTGCGCCAACGACCAGACCGCCCTCGGCGTCATGTACGCCCTTCACCGGGCCGGGCACCGGGTGCCCGAAGACGTGGCCGTCGTCGGCTTCGACGACATCCCGGTCGCCCGTCATCTCTCCCCGCCGCTCACCACCGTCCGCCAACCCAGCCGGGCGCTGGGCACGGCGGCCATCGAGGCCCTGATCACGCTCGTCGAGGAACGGAGCTCCAA
>WQVT01000023.1 GCA_009785715.1 Acidimicrobiaceae bacterium
CCCGCCACACGGCAAGGTCTTCGAATCCCAGCCGGACACGGGTCACCTCAGTCGAGAGCGCGGTCCACCCGTCAGAAGACTCCTTCTCCCGTAGCCTTCTGAGGCCCTCACGATCCCGCGCTTCGGTCCATGGCGGGACCCCATCGGTCACCTGCACGACCGTGACGGCCGAGCGGTAGAGCACGCTGGAACACCCGAGGACCTCGTCATCAGGATGTGGCGCGACGACAAGCCTTCCGCTCATGAGATGGCGTTCGCCAGCCGGGTACCGAGGTCGGCGACGTACGCCTCGGCGGCGGCGAAGTCCAATTCCAGCCGGCGCCGATATTCGGCGTGTACCAAAAAGGGGCCAACCAGGCCGGAAGCCAAGGGATCTACCGGGTGACCCGCCTGAGCCAGACGGATCGCGTGAGCCAATTCGTCGCACCAGAAGTCTCGGACCTCGGCCTGCGTGCGCTCGAGCATGGCCGTGAGCACGTCATGCTGCTCTTCAGACACCCGCTCGTCGAAAAGCAGGTCGTCGATCAGGGGTCGCAGACTTCTCGTCGAGGTTGGAAGGATGGTTTGCCCTTCCCACCAGCCGGGTGGCCAGGTCACGTCTGTCCGCCTCGACTCAACTCCCCCCGCCAGGAAGGTGAGCGTGGCGCTCGCCACATTCTCCATGATCCGGCCGCTGTTCCCACCGGCTTCGTGGCCCGGAAACGGCACGACGACCTGGTCGATGGCCAAGCCTTCATTCAGCCCTTGAATCGTCAGTGCAACGTCTACGCCGTAGTCGTCCGGAAGCGCATCAACGTCGATCGTCTCGAGCATCTTGTTGGTGAGAATCATCTGTCCGGCCAGTGGATGGCGGACGCGGGCACCAAACATGGCATAGAGCAGGGGGCACGCGAGAAAGTCCGTCGAATTCCCCTGCCCCCGCGGGCGACACCAAAGGGGCAATGTCATCCCACCCCGGGCGAGCTGGTCGGTGCCCACGAATTGCGCAACGTCGGAAGGGTGGTAGAAACGCAGGTCCGCGTCAACGAGCATGAGGTGGGCGCCCACCTCACGCGTATATAAGATGAGTTGCTTGACATTGCGGCCCTTGCCACTTACGCCCTCTGGACCATGCAGCACTCGTTGAGGCAGTCGAAACCGCCGGGAGTTCCAACGCTCCAGGGTGTCGTCTCCACCGGGCTGGTGTGCGAGAACGAGTTCAGATCGGATCCCCTCACCTAACAAGGCTGCGGCCGCCTCGAGGTTGTCTGCGAGCTCGGCGATAGTGGCAGCCTCGTTGCGCGCCGGGATGCCGATTACCAGGTTCTCCACGCGACACCTCCTTCGTCGGGGAGGCTACCTGTTCCCGACGAGAACGCCCGATTCCCGGGGACCCCCGCAGACCGTCCGTGGAGGTCTGATCAGGTGGCGGGCATGGCGTGGCCGATTCCTGCGGGACACGGTTTAGGGCGGCGTAAGACGCTTCTTCCGAGGACCGAGGCCGGCCCGACGATCCTCGCCCAGGTCCGGGGGGCAGCTTCGAGGCGCCCGGTCCTGACCCGCGTCCACCTCGTGGCGCTCGTCGTCCGGCCAGGTCAGACAGCTCGACGACCCCGGCTTGGCGGCCAGGAGCGCCCAGGGCATCACCCTCGACCCTCGACCCGTTTCGCCTCTCCCCGACGAGACGGGCCCGGGGCTTTCAGGATCCTCTACCCTGGCTGGACGTTCACCTGGCCGACCCGGCACGTTCACCTTGCTCGATGAGTCGGTTCAATTCGACATCGAGCTCCTCCACCGTCCAGCGGCGGTCCTTGTCGATCATCCCGATCGGCACCCACCCCCGGTAGAGCTCGATCGTGCTGCCGAAGATCTTCAACACCTGGCCCGTGACCGGACAGCGATCGGACGCCAGCCAGGCGACGACGGGTGAGACCTGGGCAGGATCGAACCGGTCGAAGGCAGCTGGATCCTGCGGAGCGGCGACCACCTCGGGCATCGCCCGTTCGCTCATCCGGGTCCGCGCGCCGGGGGTGATGGCGTTGACCCTCACCCCGTAGGGGCCGAGCTCAACGGCGGCGCCAATCGTCATGGCCAGGATCCCCGCCTTGGCGACGGCGTAGTCCAGCTGGGTCGACTGCCTCTCGGATAGCTGAACGAAACCGGCTGGAGAGGAGGTGTTGACGACCGAAGCCCTCACCTCCCCGCCTGCCCGGGAACGGTCCCGCCAGTACTCAGCGGCATGGCGCAGGGCATTGAAATGGCCCTTCACGTGGATGGCGATCATCGTGTCCCAGGAGGCTTCGTCGATGTCCTCCAGGTGGCTCAGCTGGCGCCCGTAGCCGATGCCGGCGTTGTTCACGAGTACGTCGAGGTCACCGAAGGTCTCGACGGCGGCTCGAATCATCCGCCGAGCCCCCTCCCAGTCGGTCACGCTGTCGGTGTTGGGGACGGCCTCGCCCCCGGCGGCCTTGATCTCCTCGACCACCGATTGCGCAGGACCCGGATCCGCGCCGAAACCATCCAGGTCACTGCCCAGGTCGTTGACGACGACCTTCGCGCCCTCTGCGGCCAGGAGCAACGCGTGGGCCCGGCCGAGCCCTCGACCTCCTCCGGTGACCACGACGACCCGCCCATCAAGTGAGCCCATCCTCGTACCCTCCTCCGATCAACCTCTCCCCCGGGAGTACACACGGTAGGTGCCCGAAGCCTCGTGGACAACGGTCGCGCCACCTGCCACCGGCACCCCGCCTGCATAACCTGGCAAGGGAGGTACGCATTGACAAGGACACCGTTCAGCCAGCGCCCGCCACGCGAACGGGCCGAGATCGTCGGGTTCATCGCGGTGTCGGTCGTCGCCGTCGCCTTGGCGCAGAACGACCTTCGTCGCCGTCCCACCGGCCAGATCCGCGGCAACAAAAACCTCTGGCGACTCGTCTCTCTGAATGCTCTGGGCGCCCTGGCCTATCTCTGCTTTGGCCGAGTTCGGACCAGCGAATCGCCGGACCCATTGTCCGGCTAGTGGACGACGCGGTAACGGACGTAGTTGACACTGGAGCTGAAGGTGCGGGTCTCGACGAGTTCGAGATCCACCCGGCGCTCGGCCTGGGGGAAGAACGGGATGCCACCGCCAACCAGCACCGGGTAGACCCTGGCCCGGTACTCGTCGATCAGACCGAGCCCGGCAGCCTCGGCGGCGAGCATCGCACCGCCGAGCGCGATGTGGCCAGCCCCCGGCTCCGCCCGCAACCGCTCGATCTCCTCTGCAAGCCCGCCGGTGGCCAGGCGGGCATTGCCCTGCACCTCCGAAAGCGTGGTGGAGAACACCACCTTTGGGAGCGGATTCCAGATCGAGGCCCACTCGAGCAACGACTCGTCACGCGATGGATCCTGGTCGGCGGTCTCCCAGTACAGCATCGTCTCGTACAGCCGTCGTCCCAACAAGTGGACGCCGACCTCTCGTATCTCGTCGGTGACGAAGCGGTACATCTCCTCGTCGGGCTCCGACCAGTTGAACTGGCCGTCCGGCCCGACGATGTAGCCGTCGAGTGAGATGCCCATCGAAAAGGTCACGTCACGCATCGCAGCCCTCCTTGATAACGGATCGACGGTACGACTGCCGCACGGCACAGGACTCATCGCCCAACCGTGGCTCCGATTCAGAGCACGCCGACCAGGATGATGACCACGAGGTTCTCACCCTCGCCGAAGCCGTCCTCCGGCGCTCTATCGGTTGCGTCTTCCTCCATGCAACCTCCTCGAGGCGGTCACCCAGGAGCGCAGAGGCCGGCTAAAGGCATTCCGGGCGATATCAGGACGTGCCACCACACTCGGGCGAAAGGCGTGTTGCCCGGGTCGATGCAAACCCGACCGACTAAATCGGGGAGATCCTGTCCCATATTGCCCCTGTACTGCGTGTGATCTCATCCCTACATTCGACTGTTACGAATCACGACGACACGACGCAGTTCTGCTCGGGAGTCCGCGGATTCACAGAGAGCTCACCCTTGGCGCGCAGCACAACTCTTCCAGCAGATGAGTCGAAGGCGGGGTTCTGGAGCGATGGCCGTGAGGTTTGCCGGGCGATCGGTCTGCGTCCCGTGATCGCCACGTTACCGGAGGAAAGGGACGAGCTATGACCACGTTGGTGCAATCCCCGAGAATGTGGCGCCCACTGCGTTTCGTGTCGGTAGCGGGAATGCTCATGGCGGGCTGGGCCGTGGCCGCCCCTGGGGCCTCGGCCGCAGCATCCACCGCCGTTGACTGCTCCGCATCAAGCCTTCAGACCGCGATCGACAACGCGAGCGCCGGGGCGAGCCTTCTTGTCTCCGGGACGTGCTCTGGCACCTACACGATCAACCAGAATCTCACGCTGATCGGTCACCGGTCTGCGGTGCTCGACGGCCAAGGCGACGGCACGACGCTGACCGTCGCCCCGGGGGCAACCGTACAGGCCACAAATCTGACCATCACCGCTGGCGATGCGGTCGACGGCGGCGGTATCGACAACTCCGGTGCACTCACCCTGAACCACGTGTCGGTGACCAACAGCTTCGGTGACTCTGGTGGTGGAATATTCAACAACTCGAGTGCGTCTCTTTCGCTCAACCAAACCACCGTCAGTCTGAATGACAGCGGCAGTTTCGGCGGCGGAATCTATAACGAGGGAGCGATGACACTCAATTCCAGCACGGTGACGGAAAATCTCTCCGCGAACGGTGCGGGTGGCGTCTTCAACACAGGCTCTGTGCCGGCAACCGTCTCGAACACCACCATCAGCGGCAACTTCACCTCGGGCTCGGGTGGCGGCATCTTCAACCTGCTGGACAACATCTCATTGACGAATAGCAGCGTAACCGGCAATACGGCCGTTCTCGAGGGGGGCGGTATCGACAACAACGCCGGGACAACGACGCTCAAGAACAGCATCGTCACCAGCAACGCCGCCGAATCGGGCGAGAGCGGAACCTTCGGTGGCGGGATTTTCGACTTCTCCGGCCAGGTGCTCCTGACGGGCAGCAGCGGCGTGTCCGGCAACAGCCCGGACAACTGCGCCCCGACCGGCATCGTGCCGGGATGCACGGGGTAGCCTTGGGTCGCCGATCGGGCGAATCTGAATAGCGGGGACTCAGTCGGCTGCTGGTAGCAGCTTGGCCATGGTCGGCGCGCCGACGGGAAGTGGCCCGCGAAAGCCGAGCGCCGTCAATTCAAGGTGGTTACCGGAAGGATCGTTGAAGTAGAGGGAGGCCTGTCCACGCGGCCCCAGTCGCAGCGGGCCATCCGTCGGAACCCCGGCATGGTGCAGCTTCGCCTTCCAGGCGACCATCTGGCGTGGGGAGATCCCGAACGCGACGTGAGGATGGTCTGCCAGCGGCGGCGGCTGCCCCTGACCGTAATGGAACAGGTCCAGACGTGGTCCTCGGTCGAAGACAACCGATATGTGCGTGCCCCTATCCGCCTCCTCGGGCGGCCGGCCCATGCGTCGCATGAACTCAGCATCCACGCGAAGCATGACCTGGGCCCCGAGCAGGCCGACGTAGAAGCGCTCGGCGGCTTCCAGGTCGGTGCACGGGAGGGTGACATGATCGATGCTGCGGACGCGCAGTCCGAAGCCGCCACGCAGACGGTGCCTCAACTTGTGCCAGCCGAAGAATCCCCTCATCAGGCCTGCGGTGACGGGGGCGGGAAGCCTCGGCAGGCCGAAGGTGGCTGAGTCCGGGTCTATTGGTGCGTTTGCTTCCATCGGTGACCTCGAAGCTTGTGGTGTTTGGTTCTCGAAACTAGTCTGCATTATTTCTTTGGAACGAGCATTTCGGGGCAGCCGAGCTGCCGAAATCAGGTGCCCTGGCGATGGGCGTCGGCCTTCAATGGCCGTCGGATACCTCAGTTGATGAGACTCCTCTTCGGGCGGACCACGCAGAATTCATTGCCCTCAGGATCAGCCAACACCGTCCACGACTCCTGACCGGTCTGACCGATGTCCACCTCCCGGGCACCCAGGGCGAGAAGGCGGTCGATCTCGGCCTCCCGGTCCTCCGCTTCGCACGTCAGGTCGAGATGGAGGCGGTTCTTGCCGACCTTCCGGTCAGCGACCGGCATGAAACACATGCCGATCGGCGCGAACTCCGCCGGACCGATCACCACCTCCCTCTCTCGCTCCGAGAGGACCTGCCAGCGCAACGCCGCCGCCCAGAAACGGGCCAGCCCCGGCAGGTCGTGGGTATCGACGACGATGTGATGCAGAGTGAGCGGCATACTCAGCAGTCTGATCCTGCCAGTGGGATTCGCGGGACTCTCTGCCGCGCTGGGTCGCCGGGGTCATCAAATGTAAATAACACAAATAGTTCATGCTCGTCGTCGCTCGATCGGGCGCGGAACGCCGGTCGACGTGCAGGGCGTCGAAACGGATTGATCCGGACAAGCCCGTCCGCTTACAATTCGAAGGCCGCTGTGCGCCCCCGTCTCCTCGCGCGACCGGGCTGCATGAGTCGGCAGGGGGGTTCATAGCTTCATCAGCCACGACACCTCGGTGTCGTACTAAAGGGGGGCCACAATGATGCAACTCCGTCGGAGCAGGCATCTCATCACCGCCGGTGCGGTCCTTTCCGTGACCGGACTCGCGGTACTCACCGGGGCGAGCGCCGCGGGCGCCCAGGTCCGGTCCTCGGTTCAGGCCGCCGGGGGAGACTGCTCGAAGCCCGTGCAGACCATTGCGGGGGTGGCCTTCACCGGCAACGAGTCATTCCAGATCGGCTATTTCGACGCGGGCACCTACCCGGCGGTGCACGAGATCAACGCTGCCGGCGGCATCATGTGCCACAAGCTTCAGGTGATCACCTACGACACGAAGAGCGACCCGGCCGACGCGCTGACGTCGTTCGAACGTGTCTACGCGCTGCACCAATCCGTATCCTGGACAGGCGGCGACACGCTCACCACACCGACGCTGCTCCCGGTCGCGACGCGCTACAAGTTGCCCTTCGTGTCGGCGTCGGGCGCGTCGATCTACAACACGACCTCGAACCCGTACTTCTACCGGTACTCGCCGCCCGACGCCGCCAACGGCGTGGCGATGTCCCTGTACGCGCAGCGCAAGGGCTACAAGCGCATCGCGACGGTTTTCGGTACCGACGCAGGCTCGCAGGGCGACCTCCCTGGCGTGCTGAACGGCATCAAGAAGACCGGGGCGAAGCTGGTTTCACAGATCAATATCGTTCCCGATCAGCCGAACTACCGGACCGACGTGGAGCGGCTGCTCTCAGCGAAGCCGCAAGCGATCATGACCGAGTCCGACGGCAACACCGCGGCGACGTTCTTCAGCGAGTTGCGCCAGCTCGGCAAGCTCGTGCCGATCATCGGGACGAGCGGCGTGCCAAGCGCGTCCTATATCAGCCCACTCTCGAAGGCGATCGGCGAATCGAATCTGAAGAAGGACTTCACGGCTGTCGTGATCGGCGTCCCCAACGCGACGACCCAGGCGTACAAGGCCTACGCCGCTGACTGTCGTGCGACGAAGAGCCAGCTCCAGGCCCCATGGCAACAGTGGGTCGGCAACGTCTACACGCTCAACGGGTACTCGGAGGACATCGTCATCGCCCTCGCCATGGACTGGGCGCACAGCACCGTCGGAGCCGACTTCAACAAGTTCATCCCGATGGTCACCCAGCCAGGGAAGAACAAGGTGAAGGTCTACAACTACGCCGAAGGCGTGGCCGCTCTCAAGAAGGGCAAGGCGATCGAGTACATCGGCGGGCTCGGGCCGATGACGCTCAACAAGTACCACAACACCTTCCCGGATCAAGCCGTCCAGACGTTCACGCCGAACGCGACCGCCACGACCGTCGGGGTGGTCACCACCGCCCAGATGGAGAAGATCGGGATCTAGTAGCGAGGTCAGGTCGGACACCGGGAGGAACGTGCACACGCTCATTCAAGCCATCGGCTTCGGAATCGTGACCGCGTCGCTGATCGCGATTGGCGCTATGGGTTTCACCTTGCAGTTCGGCCTGACCAACATCTTGAACCTGACCTACGGGGTCGTGATGACACTCGGGGCGATGCTGGGCTACCTCGTCGACAGCGTCTCCGGTGTAAATCCCTGGATCGGGGTGATCACCGGAGGCGTTGCGGGCATCGCCGCCACGCTCGTGATCGGCAAGGGGATCTTCCCCTTCTTCGTCCGGCGCGGCATCGGGCTGTTGCAGGTCGTCATGCTGACGCTCGGACTCTCGCTCGTGATCCAGTACACGATCGCGGCCATCGATCACGGCAACTTCTACCAGCTCTCCTTCTTCCCGACCGGGCCGACCTACCACTTCGGCCCGATCGTGATCACCGGCACCGAGCTCATCTTCATCGGCATCGCCGCGTTCCTCTACCTCTCGATCGCGGGCCTGTTGCACCTCACGAGGCTCGGAAAGGCGCTGCGCGCGATGTCGGTCGAGCCGGGCCTCGCCCGGTCCTGCGGCATCCCGACCCGGCGGATCGTCAACGTCACCTGGATCCTGAGCGGGATGCTCGCCGGCATCGCCGGGATTGCGTACGTCATCAACACCAACACGGTCGACTCGTACTCGGGCAACGACTTCATCGCGCCGGTGCTCGCCGCCGCCATCCTCGGGCAGTCGGGATCCCCGGGTGGCGCCGTCGTCGCGTCGCTGCTCGTCGGCTGCGCAACCGAGATCGTCTCGGCTTACGGTGGCTCGGCGTACTCAACAGTCGCCGGTTTCGGCGTCCTGCTCATCGTGCTCCTCGCCCGCCCGGGAAACGTCATGAGCGAGCTCACCAAGAAGATCGAGTTCACGGTGTGACGGGCTGTCAGGGTCTGACCCTCATCGATTCGGGAGCCTGAGTTGCAGATCTATATCGCCACGCTCGTCATCTACTGTGGCATCGACGTGCTCGGCGCGTGGTCCGTCAACCTCCAGTTCGCGTACGCGGGGGTACCGAACTTCGCGTTCATCGTGTTCGTCGCCGTCGGCGCGTATGTCAACGGCACGACCAGCCTCGGCCCCGGCCAAGGCCAGACGTACATCCTCGGCTACCACCTCCCGTTCCCGCTGCCGCTCATCGCGGGCATGGTCGCTGCCGGTTTCGTGTCGCTCGTCATCGGTGTCTTCACGCTCCGCTCGTCGCTGCGTCGCGACTACCAGGCGGCGATCATGTTCATCGTCGGTGTGATCGCGCTCGCCGTCGTCTCGACGGACACACGGATCTGGAACGGGTCGAACGGGATCGCCGGGATCCCGCAACCCTTCAGTAACTCCTTCGCGCCGAACACCTACAACTGGGTGTACGGGGCCTGGGTCTGGGCGATCTGCCTCGTCTGCTACTTCGTCGTCGAGCACCTGTGCCGCTCCGGCTGGGGGCGCGGGCTGCGCGCGATGCGGGACAACGAGGCGGCCGCAGGAAGCATCGGCCTCAACACTTCGTTCCTGCGCATCCAGGTGTTCGTGATCGGCGGGATGATTGCCGGACTCTCGGGAGGGCTGCTCGTCGACTTCATCGGCGCCTGGAGTCCCTCGGCGTGGGGCTACGCAGAGACGTTCGTCTTCTTCGCGGCGATCATCGTCGGGGGACCGGAGAACAACCGCGGGGCGATCGTCGGGACGATTCTCATCCCGATCATCTTCACGGAGCTCCCGTCGTTCCTTCCCGAGATCGGTTATGTGGGGCTGAAGGAGTCGCTCGAGTGGATCATCATCGGCCTGATATGGGTCGGGTTCATCGGTTTCCGTCCTCAGGGCATCCTCCCGGCTCGTCGCCTCAAGGTCGACCGGGACTCAACGACGGGTTGGCGCAAGCTCGCCGGCGTCGGGGGCAACCCCTTCAGGGAGCGGCGCCTCCTCGTCACGCCGCCGCCGAGCCTGACGGTGGAGACGTCGGCGCCCGAAACGTCGGCGGTCGCGACGGGTGGCAGGGCGGGAGGTGCCCGCGATGACGGGTGACACGCCCCTGCTGAAGACGGAGGAGGTGTCGGTCCGCTTCGGCGGCGTCCGGGCAGTCGACTCGGTGTCCCTCGAGATCCACCGCGGAGTCGTCACCGGCATCATTGGCCCGAACGGCGCGGGGAAGTCCTCGTTCATCGACGCCGTGTCCGGACGGATTCTCCCCACCTCAGGGCGGGTGTGGTTTGACGGTACCGACGTCACGCGCTGGCCGCTCTACCGCCGGGCGCGGGCGGGACTCGTGCGGACTTTCCAGACGACGAGCGAGTTCAGCGGGCTCACGGTCTTCGAAAATCTCATCGCCGCAGCGGTTGGGCCCCAGGGCGCGGGTTTTGGGCGCGCCGTGCGCGGGGGGAAGCCCGTGGAGCAGGCCAACCAGCTGGCCTGGAACCGCGCCTGGGAGGTGCTCGAGCGCTTCGAGATGACCCACGCCGCGAACCTGCTCGGCGCCGAGCTCTCCGGCGGGCAGCGGCGCCTCCTCGAGATCATGCGCTGCCTCGTCCGCAGTCCGAAGCTGATCCTCCTGGACGAGCCCATGGTCGGCATCGCCCAGCACCTCGTCGCGAAGCTCATCGAGGAGCTGCGCCAGGTCGCCGCTGAGGGCGTCGGGATCGTCGTCATCGAACACGCGCTCGAGGTGATCGGTGCGCTCACCGACCGGGTGGTCGTGATGGCCGCGGGCGGCGTGCTCGCAGACGACCGCTACGAGAACGTCGTCGAAGACCGGCGGGTGCAGCTCGCCTACCTCGACTGAGGGGGTCGCGTGCGGTACAACGGTACGAGGGAGGTATCCGAGGTCATGCCTGCACGCACAGCGCCGCTGCTCGCCGCGCAGGCGGTGACGGCCGGCTACAACGGCCTGCCGGTCGTCCGCGAGGTCGGCGTACAGGTCGGCCCGGGTGAGACGGTGCTCGTCATCGGGCCGAACGGCGCCGGCAAGAGCACGTTGGTGAAGGCAATCACCGGGGATCTGCCCCTCATGTCCGGTTCGATCGTCTTCAGGGGGGACGAGGTCGGCAGACTCCCAGCCGATGTCCGCGCGGCACGGGGCATCGGGTACGTGCCGCAGCTCAACGATGTCTTTCCGACGCTCACCGTGCTCGAGAACCTCGAGATGGGCGGCTATCGCCTCCGGACGAAGGCGGTGCGCGCCCGAATCGACGAGTTGTGCGAGCAGTTTCCGCAGCTCGTGCCGCTACGCCGGCGCCAGGCACGCACGCTGAGCGGCGGCGAGCGCAAGCTCGTCGCGATCGCCCGAGCGCTCATGCCCCAGCCCGAGCTGCTGATCCTCGACGAACCGACGGCCAACCTCTCGCCGCAGGTCGCGAACCGGATCACCAGCGAGGTCATCGCCGGCATCGCAGCGTCTGGCGGTGCGGTGCTGCTCATCGAGCAGCGTGTCACGCTCGCCCTGCCGGTGGCGAGCTGGGTGAACATCCTCGTCGCCGGCCGCTCGCGCCACGACGCCCCGGCACACACCCTCGACGCAGAGAAGATCGCTGCGGAGTTTTTCTTCAACCACAACGAGGACGAGGTCGTGTGAGTCCTAGCCTGCGTCAGCGCAAGATCGGGACCTTACCTCTCCGCTACCCGCTGATATCCCAGCTGGCCTGCTCCGTCTGGCCTGCGCTGTAGATCACGGCCACGACGGGAGCACCCTCGGGGACCGCCAGGTAGACGTCGCCGGTCTTCTTGGTAGGGGCCGGGATCGTAGCGGCCTGCAGCTCTGTCTTGGTCACGCCGATGGTTGTGGGAGCGACGGCGCGGCCATTCTCGATCTTGAGCTTCCAGTCCATCGCATCCACGCTCGCGTTGCCGCTGCGCGCCGCGTAGGTCACGTTGACGTCCACCCAGTGGCTGCCGACCGGCGGCGCCGTGTCGTACTGGCC
>WQVT01000024.1 GCA_009785715.1 Acidimicrobiaceae bacterium
GAAGCCGGGTGGGGTGGCCCACGTGATGCTCTATCACAATTACTCGTTGGTCAATCTGATCCACCGGGTCCTTCGCCTCCCGTACGAGTCTCCCCGGGACCGCAACGACCACTGCCCGGTCGTCTACACCTTCAGCCGCCGGGAGGTGCGGGAGCTCTTCGGCCGGTTCTCGACGGTCTCGGTCTCTTCCGCTTACCCCTTCACCTTCGGGTTCGGCCCTCGGGTGAACCGGCTGCCACTCCGAATCCGCCGCGAACTGGGTCGATTGATCGGCTGGCACCTGATGATCACGGCAGTGCGCTGAACGCCCACTCACTCCCGACGATTCAGCAAGAGCCCTGCGACCCTGCAGGGATCGGCTCCCGCGACCTCGACCAGCTTGGTGCGTGACGCCGCTCCGGCGACGATCTTGATCTCCCTGGCGCGGATTCCGAGCGCCGCGGCCAGAGCGGCGACGCACGCCCGGTTGGCTCGCCCGTCGACAGCCCGTTCGGAGACCCGGACCACAAGGACCGGGGGGTCCTCGCTCCCGTACCGGCCGCCGACCACGGTCTCCCGCGCGCCCGGTTGGACGCGGACGGTGAGGCGCATGGCCGCAGTGTACGTTGACGGACGAATCTGAACGCCGGGCCTCGGCCCCGAGCGTGCCCCGTTCATGGTCCGACCTGACCCCGTCGTGGATGACGTCCGCACTCGCCGGCAGGTTCCCGGGCGCAGTCGTCGGGGACGTGGAGATCGGCGACGTTGCCGCGGGGACCAACCGTCGGGCGCGTGTCCGGCTCGGGTACCGGTCGGGTCGGGGGCCGGAGTCCGTGTTCGTCAAGCGTGAGGGCCGGCTGTTCAATCGCCTGGCACTCTCGGCTCTCGGCGCCCTGGAGGCAGAGGCCCACCTCTTCGCCTCGGGGGTGCGGTTGCCGCTCGAGTATCCCGCGCCGTATGCGGCGGCGGTCGACCGGCGCCGCCTCTCCACGGTCGTGGTCATGGAGGACGTCACGCTCCGCTCGGCGCAACCGAACGTGGCGACCGCACCGCTTACGGTGCGTCAGGTACACGATGGTCTGCGCGGCCTCGCGCGGCTGCACGCTGCGTTTTGGGACCGGCCCCTTCCCGCCTCGCTTCACTTTCTCCGTCCGTGGACCCTCGGGCGGGCCTGGGCACCGGTGTCCTGCGCCAGCCTCGCCTGGGCGCTGCACCGTCTTCGTGCCGGCGGGAGCGGCCGGGGGTTCACACCCGACGCCGACACCAACGCCGCCACGCTGGAGCGGCGCTTCCGCCGCTGGGCGGCGACGGCGGCTACCGGGCCCCAGACCGTGCTGCACGGCGACCCGCACCCCGGCAACACCTATGCCCTCCCAGGGGAGACGGGCTTCTACGACTGGCAACTGGTTCGGACGGGCAACTGGTCGCACGACGTGGGCTACTTCCTGGCCTCCAGTCTCGACGTGGCGGACCGGCGGGCGCATGAGCGAGAACTCCTCGCCGGGTATCTGGAGGAGCTGGGCAAAGGGGGCGTGGTGGGTCCGGACGCGGCGGAGGCCTGGCACCTCTACCGCCAGACCCCGGCGTACGGGTTGGGCGCCTGGCTGCACACCTTCTCGGGGCGCGGGTTCCAACCGGTCGAGGTGTGCCTGGCGACGATCGACCGCTTCGCGGCGGCCTACGTCGACCTCCTCTGAAGGCGCCGGCCCGCGGCCCCGCAGCCCCGCAGCAGTCCGCCCCTCCGTACGGCAGCCCGACACCCCGGACATCCTGTGCGTGCGGTCATGTGAGCGATTTCGTGACATGTGCGCGATTCCGGGAAATGTGGGCAGATACTGACGCCAATTGACCTGTCAGCGCGCACATGGCCGTCGATCAAGCACATGGACGCGTATCGGTCACAGAGGTCTCCGCTGCTCACCCAGACCCCGTTCGCCGCCCCGCACGGCGGCAGGTCGTATGATCTCCACCCATGGCGCTCTACGAGTACTTCTGCCGAGAGTGTGAGACGTCTTTCGAGGTGCGGCGCCCGATGCGCGACGCCGACTCGGGCGTCACGTGTCCGGATGGGCATCGCAACGTGCGCCGCAAGATCTCGGTCTTCGCGGCGGTGGGTGCGTCAGCCGACGCGGGGTCAGCCGGCTTCGAAAGCGCCGGAGGCTGCTGCGGCGGAGCCTGCGGCTGCGCCCACTAGCCGGGACGGGGCAGAAGCCTCAAGGGCTTCATGCCGAAGAGCCGGTACTACGCCAGCGCCATTCCGCTCCCGGGCGAGGCGTCTTCCCCCACCCAGTCGGTATCGTCCGGGAAAACCCCGTCCCGCTTGTGGCTCGGTTCGGCGACCTTCCTGGCTACCATGACGATCCCATTCCAGCCGAGCATTCCGCGGAACGGCGCGCGCAGTCGGCACAGACGTGCTTCGAAGCCCATGTGCTCCAATTGACACATCACTTCGGGGGCGAAGACGTTGTAGACGAGGGCGCCCTCTTCGTGGATTGGGTCGCCGTGATACCAGGGCCGACGGAGATGGGTGAGCTGCCCTTCCGCATTGACGACTGCCCTCCGCTCATTTGTAAAGCGGTGCTCATAAAATGGGGCGGTGAATATGTGGCAACCACCGTACTTCAGTATTCGATAGGACTCTTCGAAGGCCAGGATTGGGTTGGGGACGTGCTCGAGAACATCACTCGAGAGGATGAAGTCGAGGGAGTCGTCACCGAAGTGAGTGTGCTGCATATCGACGTGCAGCACGCCGTCGACGACGGTTCCACTGGACAGGTCCGCGCTGATGAACTCGCTCGATAGGTAGTTCGAGCCAAGGTGCTCCGACAAGCGCCGGTGCAACGCCCGAGTCGTCTCGGCATTCCAAATTATCGTTTCCTTGGCGATGTCCCCGATACTCAGAGGCCGCCGAGGCGCAGCGATTGTGTGCGCATACTCGAGCAAGACCGTCGCGAGTTGTCGCTGTCGATTGACGCTGCCACAGCGGAGACAGGGAACCCGCTCACGCAGGTCGGTGTCGATTTGAAACACGGTGGCTCTCCCGCAGACGCAGCAGTATCCCGGGAGGTGGCCGAGCCGCGATGCCTGTCGCTCCAGCTGAGTCAACTCGAAATTGACCGGATACGGCCAGAGGTTCCTGATCGTGGGCATATAGCGGTGACCCTAACCCAGAGGCAGCTCGGGGCCGCACCCGAGGGCCCGACTTGATTCAGCTGGTGGAGGTCGTGAACAGTGGAGGTGGCGGGAATCGAACCCGCGTCCTTCGATGTGGCCCCGGGACTTCTCCGAGCGCAGCCGGCGAGAGGATCTCGGGTCCCCCGCCGTCGCCGGCAGCTGGAGGGGACCCCAGTCAGCTGAAATGTCCCGTCCGACCCGCTAACGAGATCGGCTGGTGAGTCCCGCTGGATGACGTCCGCTCCCGACCCGCGGGACCGGGGCCGGACGGACGGGCTACCTAAGCAGCCAGCGCAAGCTGAGGCTTGGCGTTTATTTTGGTTTTCCGACTCTTTAACGTGGATTCGGAGACCACGGCTCGCTTCCCCCGGAGAGACGACCGAAGTCGATGCCGATCACCCCCGAGAAATGGTGAGACCAAGAATGAGATGGTGCGTGTCACGACGCGATGTCAAGGAACAGCGGTCAAACATGATACCGCGTCACGTCAGCGCAAAGGGCCGCCGGCCTCGGCCGGCCGGTGGGCTCCGGGTGCCGGGCGCTGGCCGGTGCGGATCAGCGATTGCACGTCAGAGGGCAGCACGGCACCGACCGTCCGTCCGCCCTCGATGACGAGCAGGACCTGCTGACCGCCGCTCCGGCGGAGGGCGCCGAGCACCGGCTCCCTGGCCCGGGCCGCGCCGGCCTTGTCGACCGGCAGGGCGAGGTCACCGGGACGCAGAGCGTCCCAGCGGGTCGGGGGGATCTGGCGGAGGTCCTCGCCGGCCACCAGCCCGGAGTACCCGGGCTCGTTCCAGCGCTCGAGCAGCCAGACCCAGCCCGGCCGGGGCGAGTCGTAGTGCTCGATGAAGTTGCGGACCGTGATCCAGCCGGGCGCAGCCCCCACGGGTCGCATGACGTCGGCCACCTGGAACGGGTCGAGCACGGCGACCACGTGGGCCGCCTGCTCCTCGGACCGGGCCGAGGCCATGATCCAGAAGCCGAGCACCATGAGGACCAGCCCGTCGACCTGGGCGCCGATGGTCAGCAGGCGGCTGAAGCCGACGACCACCATCGCCGCGCCCAGCCCGACCCCGGCCAGGCTGGCGGCACGCGTGGCCTTCCACCGGTTCCGGGTCACCCGCCAGATCACCGCGTGCAGCACCCGGCCCCCGTCCAGGGGAGAGGCGGGTACCAGGTTGAAGACGGCGAGCACCACGTTGATCACCGCGAGCCATCCGAGGGCGGAGATGACCAGGGCGTGACCTCCGGCGGCGGCAAGCGGTAGCCGGACGAGCCACAGGATGCCTCCGAGGGCCAGGCTGACCGCCGGGCCGACCGCGCCGATGGCCAGCTCCACCCCGGGCGTGCGGGCGTCTCCCTCGATGCGGGTCTGGCCGCCCAGCCAGGAGAGGGTGATCCCGTCCACCTTCATCCCGAACCGGCGGGCCACGACGGCGTGTCCGAGCTCATGGAGGAGGACGGCGAGGAGCAGCGCCACGGCGGTGATGGCCCCGGCCACGGCGTAGGCGGTGTCCCCGGCCGTCGGGGCGTCCGCAGGGAAGCGGTTGTCCGCCAGCCCGAACGCCAGAAGGAGCGCGATCACGATCAGGCTCCAGTTGAGCCCGATGGTGACGCCCCCGACGCGCCCGAGGCGGATGCTGTCTTTCACACCCACTGATGTACCCGAGAAAACGGAGTTCTCAGACGTCTGTGGCCCAAGTCTTCGCGGACTTTCAACATCGATGCTCTCGATCGGTAGCGGAGCAACGCCCGCACAAAGGGTAGCCGGGCATGCCGCACGATCTCCGCTTAGCTCTCCCGGCGGTGGGCGCGGGCCTCGGCCCGGCGGGCCTCCAGGTCGGCATCCCGCTCGGCGATGGCGCGTCGCTTGTCGTAGTTGCGCCGGCCGCGCGCCAGCGCCAGGTCCACCTTGGCCCGCCCGTCCTTGAAATAGATGGACAGGGGGATGAGGGTGAGCGACCCCTTGGCGACCTGTTGGTCCAGCTCGGCGATCTGCCGGCGGTGCAGCAGGAGCTTGCGACTCCGGTCGGTGTCTACGGCCCCGAATCCGCTCGAGTAGGCGTAGGGGGCGACGTGGACCCCGTGCAACCACACCTCACCGTTGGAGATGCGCGCGTACGCGTCGCGCAACTGCACCTTGCCCTCCCTGACCGACTTCACCTCGCTCCCGACCAGCACGATTCCGGCCTCGACGGTCTCGAGGATGTCGTAGTCGTGGCGGGCTCTGCGGTTCTGGGCGACTGGTCGCGGCCCAGGGGACGTCTTCGGCATGGGAGAGCCAAGGTACCGTTCGGAGAATGTCCGCCGCAGCCACCTCGCCCGATCCGGTCCCACCGATACCCTCCGTGTCCCCGGAGTCACCGTCGATCGCAGCATCGGTGCTGCTGCTGCCGGCCGGCGTCTACCGCCAGATCGTCGCCGCTTGCCTGGACGGTTACCCCCTCGAGGCCTGCGGCCTGCTCATCGGCGAGGAGGGAGCCTCCGGGGAGGCCCAGGTGCGAGCAAGCCACCCCGCCACCAATGCGGCCGCCTCGGCCCGCGTCTACACCGTGGAACCCCGCGACATGCTGCGTGCGGATCGCGAGGCGGAGGAGATCGGAGCCGTCCTGCTCGGTGTCTGGCACTCGCATACGCACACCGACGCGTTCCCCTCGCCGACCGACGTCGCCCAGGCCCCCGACCCGGGATGGCACTACGTGATCGTCTCGCTGCGCGACTCGGAGCCGGTGCTGCGCAGCTACCGGATCCGTGGCGGCCGCTCGGAAGAGGAGGCGGTCGTCCTACAATGAGCCGGCCACGGCCAATGAGCCGGCCACGGCCCACCAAGCCTGCAGGAGTCGCCTTGCCCGTAGATGTTCGTCTCCCAACCGTCCTCCGACCCGCTGCCGGCGGTGCCGCCAAGGTGGTCGCCGAGGGTGAGACCGTCGGCGAGGTGTTTGCCGACGTGGTGCGCCAGCACCCGGGGCTCCGCGACCAGCTCCTCACCCCCGAGGGCACGCTGCACCGGCACCTCAACGTGTTCCTGAACGACGACGACATCCGGTATCTCGGCCGCCTGGACGCCAAGGTCAGCGAGACCGACACCTTGACCCTGATGCCCGCCGTCGCCGGCGGCTGAGCGCCGGGGGCACCCAGGTGGCTCGGTACCAGTCGATCCTCGAGATGATCGGCGACACGCCCCTGCTCGACATCTCGGCGCTGTCGCCGAACCGGCGGGTCAGCATGCTCGCCAAGCTGGAGGGAGCCAACCCGGGAGGGTCGGTCAAGGACCGCGCCGCCCTGCGAATGGTCGAGGAGGCCGAAAAGGACGGTTCCCTGCGGCCCGGGCAGCAGATCCTCGAGTCCTCCTCGGGGAATACGGGCATCGCGCTCGCAATGATCGCCCGGGTCAAGGGCTACCCGCTCAAGATCGTGCTCCCGGAGAACGTCTCGGTCGAGCGCCGGCAGGCCCTCGACGTGTGGGCGGCGGACATCATCGACTCGCCGGGCTCGGAGGGTTCGAACGGGGCGATGCGGCGCGCCCGCGCCCTTGCCGAGCAACACCCCGACTGGTGGTTCCCCTACCAATACGGAAACCCGGCCAACCCGCAGGCGCACTACGAGGGGACCGGCCCCGAGATCTGGAGGGACTGCCCGGAGGTGACGCACTTTGTCGCCGGGCTCGGAACCGCCGGGACGCTGATGGGCGTCGGCCGGTACCTGAAGGAGCGCAACCCCGAGGTCCAGGTCTGGGCAGTGCAACCGCCTACCGGGGAGATGGTCGACGGCCTCAAGAACCTCGACGAGGGTTTCATCCCGCCAGTGTTCACTGATAACGATGGTTTCGATCTCCTTGATCGTTCAAAGATGATCGGCGCGAGGGAATCGATCGAGTGGACCCGCCGCCTGACCGAGGTGGGGGTCTTCGCCGGCATCTCCTCGGGTGCCGTCGTGGCGGCGGCTGCCAAGTGCGCCGAAGAGATCGAAGAGGGCGTGATCGTCGCCCTGATCGCCGACGGGGGCTGGAAGTACCTCTCGACGGGTGCGTGGACCGGAGACCTCGACGAGGTCACCGAACGGGCGCGCCGCATCGTCTACTTCTGAGGCAAATCGTGGAGGTACCAGCCGGTGCACGGATCGGAGATCAGACTTCGGCGAATGGTCCGAGCCGCGCAGGTCAAGGCCTCGGGGCTCGTCGACCGCCGGCAGCGCGGATGGGCTGACCGTCCATCCGAGTGGGCGCACGTCTGCAATATCTGCGGATGGCATGGCATCGCCTTCGCCGGTCCGGCTCACAGCGAGGCGGCAGACTGCCCGAGCTGCGCGAGCGTGGCCCGCGACCGGTACCTCCACTGGTGCTGGACGCATCGGGTGCGGTACTCGCGGCGCCAACGCGTGCTCGAGACAAGCCCCCGGCTGGGTGAGCAGTACCGGCGGCACATGAGCCAGGTGGTGTCCTACGTCGCGAGCGACTACGACGAGTCGGCGCATCGAGCGATGCTCAAGCTCGACCTTCAGGACCTGCAGTTGCCGGACGCGAGCTTTGACGTGATCCTCACCCCGCACGTGCTCGAGCATGTGCCGGACACTGATGCGGCGCTCCGAGAGCTCTTTCGCGTGACCGCTCCTGGAGGGTCCGTCTTCCTCATGGTCCCGATGGCGACCGGCCTCACGGCCGCCCCGACCGAACCCGAGTACCACGCCGACCACACCCTGGTCTACTGGAACTTCGGTTGGGACCTCGGCGACAAACTACGAGCGGCCGGATTCTCGGTCGAATGTCTGGTTACCCAACCGCTCATTGATCGCGTGCGTCGGGGGCAGTTCGACACGAATCTCACGGCCTCGGACATGGACGAGCTCAGCCTGCTGAAACATGCAGCCCTGCGTGACCTGACGGCTATTGCCGGCGAACGCGAAGCCATCCGCTACGGCTTCGTGCCGGACGCCTACTTCATCGTGTGGCATGGTGGGGTCCCCACCGCCTAGGTTCCTGTGACCCGCCAGATGGTGAAATCGACGAGGACCGGGGGGCCTTCTTCATTTGGGCGGTAGGTGTTCGTTTGTACCCACTGTGGCAAGGAGGCCGTGATGTGCTTGACGGCCTTCACGCCAACCGATCCGACCGCAGGATGGACGGTGCCTTCCCAGACAATGAAGACCGGATGGGCCGGCATCGCAGCAGCCACCTGTCTGATGTAGCTGGCCGCCTGTCTTGGGTAGTCGGTTGGCTGCGAGTCGGGCGGCATCAGCGCATCGATCTCGCCTCGCTCGAGCCAGAGGGAGCCGCCGAACAGGTATTCGGGCGAGCCACAACAGGCCGTCTGCCCGAAGAGGTAGACGCCGGTGGACTTGCCCGAAACCTGCGCCATCTCGGCCGTCACCTGGAACGATCCCCCGTACTCGTCGTGGTTGCGAAGGGGCAAGCTCTGGCTCAGGTAGACGGCGAGCAACACCCCGGTCACGGCAAATGCCGGCAGGGCGAGGATGCTGCGTCCCTTGAGCGCCCGCATCTTGTCGGTGAAGAAGATCGCCACCTTTTTGTGGTTGAGCACGACGACAAGCTTTGTTGCGATCGCCCAGCTGAGAGCCACCGCCATCAGCAGCACGATTCCGGGCAGCACCTCGGGCACATACCTCCGGATCCACCACTCGACGGACAACGGAGAGACCCTGGAATTGGCGATGAAGACCGGCATCACGAGCAGCGAGGGCCCAGCGGCGATGAAGATCGTCGAGCGCCAGCGCCGCAGGAGACCGAGAGCGAGCCCGATGCCGCCGATTGGAAATGCCGCCAGGGTGAGGAACCACGACAGCCGGCGCATGTTCTGGTCGTTCCACGTGCGCATCACGGTTCCGTCCCGGAACAGGGTGCTCGCACCGAGCAGCCGCGGTCGGAAGAAGCCCAATGCCAGCAGCAGGCCGTAGACGGCGCATATGGCGAATCCGAGCCAGAATTGCCAGCGGCGATTCTCCAGGCGCTGGGTGACGGCCCGGACGAGCCCCCGCCGACTCCGTATTGCAAGCGTAAGAAGGGTCAGGATCGCCGCGCCCACCAGGAGCTTGTTCAGGTGCGGGACGGCGTTCGAGAACGAATACTGGCGTGCCCCTGCGTACGCCTGCCAGAGCGCGTGCGGCAACACGACGGCGAACCCGACTCCGAACCAGAGAACCCGGCTGTCGGCGCGCCGGAACGCCACGAGCCCGGCGACGGCAACCGCGGCGATTGCGATGAGCAGCACGTAGTCGGCGCGGTTCAGCCAGCCGAAGCCCAGGAGGAGGCCTGCCGCGCCGGCGGCCGGCCTCCATCCCGTTCTCACCGAGATGCAGGCAAACAGCAGGATGCTGAGGAACAGCAACTGGGACATGAGCTCAGTCGACGGGTACTTGGCCTGCCAGACCTGCATGAAGTTCGTCACGAGCAGGAGACCACCGATACCCGCAGCCCACAGCGACGCCCGACCCGGCACGACCCGGCGCAAGAGCAGGGCGAAGGTGCAGACGGACAGCACGCCGATGAACGGTGTCACCTGTGCCTCCAGCCGCAGCCCGCCTATGTCGTACGCGACGGCGAGCAGCGCGGGCCAGAAATGGTAAAACTGCGGCGTCATCGTGCCGCTGCCCGGCACTTCCCAGAGGCCGGGGAAGCGTGCACCCGGAGTTTGGTCGACGACCAGGCGAAAATGCTGCACAAGAACGTCGGGAATGGAGTACGAGTGTGCCCGGGCGAATCCGGCTCCGAGCGCCATGTAGACACCTGGATCTTTATCGGTGAGGCCGTAGGAATAGCCCGGAAACAGCATGAACACGCCGAGACCGACGAGGACGATGACGATCCCGCAGGTCCAAGGATCCAGCGACACCTTCGGCCGCGCGGAGAGAAATCGGGTCACGACCGCCAAGACGATCAAGGCGCCGGCAGAGGTGGCACAGATCGCGCCGAAGGTCCCCACGTGATTGTCGAGGAGGAGCAAGGCCATCCAGGCGATCACCGCGACGATGAGGGTGACCGAGCCGATGACGATCTCCGGCACCGTCAACGTGGCGGCCAACTCGTTTGAGTCTCGGCGGCGGTCCCGGGCGGGCGTGGGGATGACCTGCTGCTCCGTCGGGGGACGAGTCGAAACGGTCATGAGGTTCGCCGGTGTCAGGGCTCTAGGTCCGCCGAAAGACGCTGGTCATCGTGCTCTGAGGTCCACTGACATACATTGGATTGCAGCAGAAAACAGTTGCGTACAGTCGAAACCATCAATACGTTTCACACCTTGTTCAAAGTTTCCGGTGAGTCTGGCACATCTGGGCGGCGGAGCGGGGTCCCAGGGAACCTGACGGGGAGTGGTGACTGGCCGGCGGTGTGGCAAGGTACTGCGCCATGGATTCAGGGAGCCAGCCACCCACCTCCTCGACTGGCGAGTACGACCCGGGCATCTCAGCCATCGTCGAGGCGGTGACGCCCTACACCATGACCTCGCCCGAGCGCGTCGCTGCGCTCATCGACGCCGTCCGCTACGTGACGACGTTCTCCATACCGGGAGCGGTCGTCGAATGTGGGGTCTGGCGCGGCGGAAGCATGATGGCGGCCGCTCTTGGGCTCCAGGAGACCGGCGATCTCCGCGACCTGTACCTCTTCGACACCTACGAGGGCATGTCCGCCCCCGAGGAGGTCGACGTCGACCGATGGGGTCGGTCGGCTCGTGACATCCTGGCGACCGAGGACCGCAGGGTGGGACAGACCTGGGCGGTGGCAGGGCTGGAGGAAGTTCGGCGAAACGTGCTTTCGACGAACTACCCCGCGGACCTGGTCCACTTCGTCCAGGGAAGGGTCGAGGAGACGATCCCGGGACAGGCACCCGAGCGGATCGCCCTACTGCGGCTCGATACGGATTTCTACGAATCCACCAGGCACGAGCTGCTGCACCTCGTGCCCCGCGTCAGCCCGACCGGCGTTCTGATCATCGACGACTACGGCCACTGGCAGGGCGCCCGACGCGCCGTCGACGAGTGGCTGGCGGCCCTCCAGCGGCCCGTGCTGCTCAACCGCATCGATTACACCGGACGAATCGCCGTCCTCCCGTAGGCGCCTGACGTGCTCACCCGTCGACAGCAGCTGCTCCACTGGGTGGTCGAGCGGATGCAGACCCGTACCCCGAGCCTGGCCCAGGATCTCTCCAGCATCCTCGGCCGGCCCACCGTTCAAGATCTGAGCTTGGCGGCACCCTTGTTCAAGGATGCGACCGCCTGTCTCGGGCTCGTGGTCGACGATATCGATCACGACCTGTTGCTCACCGCCGTCGATGAGTTTCACGAACTCAGCGCAACTCTGGCTCGACGACGCGCTGAGCGGGTGCTCCGGTACCCTTCGAACTTCCCCGTCCAGACACAGACCGGGCTGCTTCTCTACACGCTGGTGCGTCTCGCGCGCCCCCGCGTGCTGCTGGAGGTCGGCGTGGCGGATGGCTATTCGACCGCCCTTATCCTCGGCGCCATCCAGAAGAACGGTCTCGGTGAGCTCCACAGCCTGGACATCCGGGACGACGTGGGAGTACTCGTCGACGACCGTCTCCACTGGCA
>WQVT01000025.1 GCA_009785715.1 Acidimicrobiaceae bacterium
GCCGGCGTCGAGGAAGTCCCGCACCTCGGCGACGTGGCCCTGCTGGCGAAGGCGGGAGGCCAACTCACGTGCGGCACCGTCATGACCGGCGCCCATGCTGGCGGAGACCACCAGGATGCGCCGGTGCGGCTCCGCCGCTGGACTGATCGCCCCGACGACGGGCGCTCTGCGGGTCCTCCGACGCCAATTCACGGGCGGTTAGGCTAGTCGGGGAGGGTGACGGATTCGGGGTTCTCGGTGATCAATGAGGGGGACGCCCGGGCGATCAGGTCCGGCCACCGAGTCGACGGTCGGCGATGAGGTCGAGCACGAGGCCGGTCCATCCCGTCTGGTGGGAGGCGCCGAGACCTGCTCCTTTGTCGCCGTGGAAGTACTCGAAGAACCACAGTTGGTCCCGCCACCGCGGGTCCCTCGCCAGCCGGTCGTCGCCGCCGAAGACCGGCCGGCGCCCGTCGGGACCCGGGAGAAAGATGGAAACCAGCCGGCGGGCAAGGTCGTCGGCGACCTCGGTGAGTGGCAGGTGCCTGCCGGATCCGGTCGGGTACTCGACGAGAAACCCGTCGCCGAAGTAGCGGGCGAAACGGTCGAGCGATTCGATCAACAGGTAGTTGAGCGGGAACCAGACCGGGCCGCGCCAGTTCGAGTTCCCCCCGAACAGCTCGTTGGTCGACTCGGCAGGCTCGTAGTCGATCGACCAGTGGATGCCGTTCACGTCGAGCGTGAAGGGCTCCTCGCGCAGCCCCTGCGACAGGCTGCGCAACCCATGCGGGGAGAGAAGCTCGTCGGGGTTCAACACGTGGGCGAGCACCGCTCGGAGCTGGTCGCCGTCCACGACGGACAGGAGCAGGCGCTGCTCGCCGTCCACCAGGTTCGGGTGCCCCACGTGCAGGGCGTACTGGGGCTTGTGGTCGATGAACCATTGCCAGCGGGTGGCAAAGTGCTCGAGCGAGTCGATGGTCGACTGGTTCAGCACCGTGACCGCGAACAGGGCGATGATGCCCACCATCGAACAGACCCGCACCGGGATCCTCTGCCCACCGTCGGGTTCGATGACGTCATAGAAGAAGCCGTCATCCTCGTCCCACAGTCCCTGCGTCTCCATCGCAGCGGCGATGTAGGTGAAGTGCTCGAAGAATTTGGTGGCCACGTCTTCGTAGACGGGGTTCTCGCCGGCCAGCACCATGGCCATCTCGAGCAGGTTGAGGGAGTAGGCGGCCATCCAGGCCGTTCCGTCGGACTGCTCCAGGCGCCCGGGGAAGGGAAGCGGCCGGGAACGGTCGAACATGCCGATGTTGTCCAGGCCGAGGAAGCCGCCTTCGAAGACGTTGTTGCCGGCGGCGTCCTTGCGGTTGACCCACCAGGTGAAGTTGAGCATCAGCTTGTGGAAAACCCGCTCCAGGAACCCGAAGTCGGGCCGGGCCTGCGGGTCGGTGGCGGAGCGCGCCTGGAAGTCAACCTCGAAGACGCGCAGGGCCGCCCAGGCGTGGACGGGCGGGTTGACGTCGCCGAAGTTCCACTCGTAGGCGGGTAGCTGGCCGTTCGGGTGCATGTACCACTCCCGGCACAGCAGGATCAGTTGCCGCTTCGCGAATTCGGCATCGAGGTGGGCGAGCGGGACGCAGTGAAACGCCAGGTCCCAGGATGCATACCAGGGGTATTCCCATGGGTCGGGCATGGAGACGATGTCCCGATTGTCGAGGTGGGTCCAGTCCGCGTTGCGCCCCGCCAGCCGCTCGGGTGGCGGCGCGGGCTGGGCCGGGTCCCCCTTCAGCCAGGTCCCGACGTCGTAGTGGAAAAACTGCTTCGACCACAGCATCCCCGCCGCCGCCTGGCGCAGGGCACGGGACTCTTCGGCCGTGACGTCCTTCGGGGCCAGCGAGGCGTAGAAGTCGTCGGCCTCGGCCTGCCGCCGGGCGAGGGTTGCCACGAAACCCTGGCCGAGGTCGACGGGCGGGGACGCCGGCGCAACGACGGGAGAGGCCGCTGCGGCGGCGGGCATCCCCTCGGGTCCGAGGACCCGGCGGAACCGCAGCCGCACCTCGGTGGTTTGCCCGGCCGCCACCGTGAGCTTGTAGTGCAGCGACGCCTTGGTGCCACGCTTCGCCGGATTCACGGTGGGGGCGCCCGCAATCACGTGATCGCCGATGCCGTCTTTCGGCCAGACCGGACCGGGCACCCCGTACAGCTTGGCGAGGTTCGTCTCGTTGTCGCAGAACAGCGTCTCGGGCGTTCCCGAACCGTCCAGGCGCCAGACGCCCAGGTCGTCATGGTGACAGACGATGGCCGCCTCGCCCCCCTGGCCCTCCAGCCGTGGCTTGTCGTCCTCCGGGCCCCAGCTCCAGCGGTTCCGGAACCAGATGGTCGGGAGCACGTCGAGGGTGGCCGGATCCGGGCCCGCGTTGGTGAGCTCCAGGCGCCACAACAGGTCCTCGGGAGTTGCCTTCGCCCAGGTTGCGGTCACCACCCAGTAGCGGTCCCCCTCGAAGATCCCGGTGTCGTTCAGTTCGAACTCCGGATCGTGTCGGGTGCGGGCGCCGTTGACGGTTCGGAGCTGGTCGTAGGGGAACTCGTTCTGGGGGTAGTGGTAGCGCCACCGCAGCCACGAGGAGGTCGGCGTCGCGTCGAGGTACCACCAGTAGTCCTTCGCGTCTTCGCCATGATTGCCCTGTTCGCCGGTCAATCCGAAGGCCCGTTCCTTCAGGATCGGGTCCTTGCCGTTCCACAGCGCCAGGGCGAGGCAGAGAAGTTGCTGGTCATCGCAGATGCCGCCGAGTCCGTCCTCCGACCACCGAAAGGCGCGGGAAGAAGCCTGCTCGAAGGGGAAGTAGGACCAGGCGTCGCCGCCCGGCGAGTAGTCCTCCCGCACCGTTCCCCACGCCCGCTCCGACAGATACGGCCCCCATCGGCGCCACGGTGCAATGCGATGGTCCGCCTCCGAGATGCGCTGCGTCTCCTCGTGCATGGCCCAATCGTCGCGGGAGCGGACCGGCTATGCCAGCGGCGCCGCCAGGTTTGCCCGGCTGCAAGCCCGGAATTGCTGAGGTCTGCTCCAACTCCTACCTGCAGATTCGCCCGGCGAGGCGGAAGCGTCGCGAGGTGGAATTCGGCTCTGAGCGGGGTGAATGAAGCCCGATCGAGCGGCCGACAGCCCCGATGACCCCCAAGTCCCCCGCTCTGGCCTCCGATTTCCTTGTCAGACAAGGGAATACTTGACCTGGGACGGAAAAACCTCTTTGATGACAAGCATCTTCCCCGAAAAAACGCACCCAGGAGGTGGCGGTGAACAGGACAGGACTCGTAGAGGCCGTTGCAGCCGAGACCGGACTTGATCGGAAACAGGCTGAGGCAGCCGTGAAGGCGTTCACCGATACCGTGATCGCCGAGACCAAGTCGGGGGAGAAGGTGTCGGTCTTCGGGTTCGGCACGTTCACCCCGAGATCTCGTGCGGCTCGGATCGGCCGCAACCCGCAGAGCAACACGCCCGTCAAGATCCCGGCGTCGATGGCCGTACGCTTCGCACCGGCTTCGGCCTTCAAAGAGGCCCTGAACTCGAAGAAGACGGCGAGCAAGAAGACGGCGGCGAAGAAGACGACCGCCAAGGCGACGACGACCAAGACGGCGGCGAAGAAGACGGCTGCCAAGGCGACGACGACCAAGACGGCCGCCAAGAAGACGACCGCAAAGGCCGCTTCCAAGAGCACCTCGGCCGCCAAGACCACGTCCAAGCGGGCCACGGCAAAGACGGTCGCGCCGGCCACCAAGTCGACGCCCTCAGCCCGCGCCCGGCGCACAACTCGGTAACGAGCCCCTGAGGTAGCGGGCACCGAGACCTCAGGTGCCCTAGATCATCAGGTGTTCGGTCATCAGGTGGAAGGCTTCCGCCGGCTGTCCGTCGCCGGAGGCGCCGGTGTCGCGTGCACGGGCATGCACCCGAGCGGCGAAGGCCTGACGCGCCGGCTCATGGTCGGGGTCTTCCACGCCCATCGTCGAACGCAGTTGACTGCGATGCGCGAAGAGGGCGCTGACCTTGGCATCGAGATGACGCTGTTCGACGCGCTCGAGGTGATTGACCTCGTCCGCCTCCCATAACAGGATTGCCGATGGCCTGTGGGGGGGATCCGCCAATTCGGGGAAGAAATGCGGATCGCGGGCGGCGACCACCCCTTCGACGAGCAGATAGCCGGCGTTGCGATGGTCTGGGTGCAGGCGGTAGCGCTTCCAGGGGTCGTGCCCGAGCACCACATCCGGGCGAATACGCCGGATGCACGCCGCCACCTCCCACCGCTGTCGGAGGCCCGCCTCGAGCTCGCCATCCGGCCAGTCCAGGAAGGTCGCAGCCCCGACACCGCCGAGCCGTTTGGATGCCTCACGCTGCTCG
Source organism: Acidimicrobiaceae bacterium (assembly GCA_009785715.1). Classification (GTDB taxonomy): domain Bacteria; phylum Actinomycetota; class Acidimicrobiia; order Acidimicrobiales; family Palsa-688; genus WQVT01. Next base: position 4,379 of record WQVT01000025.1, read on the forward strand.
TCCCTGCGGAGCGCCACCAGACGGGCCGTGTCCTCTTCGGGGTCCCAGGATCCCTTGGACCCGTCGGTGAGCACCAGGTGGTGGATCCCACAACCGGCCGCCGCCCACTTGGCGAGCGTTGCGCCCGCCCCGAACTCGACGTCGTCGGCGTGGGCCCCGATCGCCAGGGCAACGGAAGGGACCGCCAGGTCGACGCTGTAGCGCGCCGGGGCGTCGGGTCCGGGATCGGTTGGGAGTTCGCTCAACGCCGGACGGCCACCAGGTCCGCCGGCAGGTCGACGTCCCAGGCGAGGGGGGAGTCGTGAACGACACGGACCGGCAGGTGCAGCCTTTCCGCCTCGGCCAGGTGCCGGGCATAGGAGCCGGGGCCGTAGGAGAAGCCGAATGTGGGGTGGGTCGGCACGGCGATGACGTTCGTGCCGTCGTGGCGTCGGTCGGGGACGATGGTCACCCCGAGGCCCTCGCTCGACCAGCGTTCCGTGACCCAACGGAGGTCTGAGGCGAGGGGCAGATCACCGGCCGCCACCACCACGAGCTCCACGCCGGCAGCCGCCAGGCGTGCCACTCCCTCCTCGACCGCCCCGTTGAGCCCCCGCCCGGGCTCCCAGATGACGAGCGCCCCCTGAGCCCGTGCCCAGGCAGCCACGTCGCGGTCGTCGCAGACGACGGCGACCGGGAGGCCCGCCGCCGAGGCAACCACCCGCTCCGCCATCGTCCGGGCGAGCTCGGCCCTTCGCTCCGGCGAGAGCGCAGGGGCCAGCCGCAACTTGGCCTCGGAGAAGCGCTTCACCGGCACGAGCACCGCGTCCGCTCCGAGCCACGACGCCCCGCGCCCCGGCGGGTTCGCTGGCGTCGTCATGTGCATTGGCCGATCCTACGGGGAAGCACACCATGACGCGACCCTCACCGTCTACGTTGGCCTCCAATGCGCCAGCTGTTCCCCGGACCCGGTCGAGCGCTCACCGATCGCATCGCCCTCGAGGAGGCGTACGCCACGCCGGTGGACCCCTCTCTGCGGGTCAATTTCGTGGTGTCCCTGGACGGGGCGATCGAGGTGAATGGCCAGAGCGCGCCGCTCGGCGGGCAGGCCGACCGCGACGTCTTCGCCACCCTGCGGGCCCTCACCGACGTGGTTCTCGTCGGCGCCTCGACGACGCGGGCGGAGAGGTACGGGCCTGCAAAAGTGTTGCCCGAGGCCGTCGAACGCCGCCGCCAGCGGCGCCAGGCCGCGATTCCCCCCATCGCGGTCGTCACGGCCACCGCCGCGCTCGATCCGGACGCCGCGCTCTTCTTGTCCGAACCCCGGCGGGGGATCGTCCCGCCGCGCCCGATCATCCTCACGTGTGAGACCGCGCCGATCGATCGCCGGAGGCGCCTGGAGGACGTGGCGGATGTGGTCCTGTGCGGGGTCGAATCGGTGGACATGACCCTGGCGCTGGCCGAGCTGCGCGCACGGGGCCTGCCTCAAGTGCTGTGTGAGGGCGGCCCCACGCTCTTCACGACCCTGCTCGGCGAAGGCCTGGTGGACGAGTTGTGCCTGACGCATTCCCTCGTCCTCGCCGGCCCGGGTCATCATTCGCTGGTCGTGGCCGCCAAGCGGTTCGGTGAAGGCGCCGTCTGGGACCAATTGATCCACTGGCGGCTCTCGTTCCTGGCCGAAGACGAGGGGTTGCTCCTCGCCCGCTATCGCTTCGAGCGCGCCGAGCAACTCGAGGAGGCAGGGCCGCTCGAGCAGGCCGGGCAGTCATGATCGAGCCGGAGGCGGGCAGGACCGAGCCGGCGGCGGGCATGATCGAGCCGGCGACCCCGGCTGTTGCGAAGACCCCGCTGCTGCGGCCACTCGCGGGCCGGCGGACGCTGCACGTCGTGCCCAGCCTCGCCCTCGAAAAGTCCCTGTGGGACGCCGGTGACGAGGTGGTCGTCGGCATGGACGAGGTGGGAAGGGGATCCTGGGCCGGCCCCCTGGTGATCGGGGCGGCAATTGTCCCGAAGGACCGGCGCGTGAACGGGATCCGTGACTCGAAGATGCTCACCGAGGAGCGTCGGGAGACGCTCTTCCCCCGCATCGCCGCGTGGTGCCATTCATGGGCCGTGGGCGCCGCGACCCAGGAGGAATGCGACGGGCTCGGAATGACCGCCGCCCAGCGCCTGGCGGCCGCCCGTGCCCTCGATGGCCTCGATCTCGAAGCCGATCGGATCCTCGTCGACGGCAACTGGGACTTCGTGGGACGGGGCAACACGATCCGGGTGATCAAGGGCGACGCCGCGTCCCTCTCGGTCGCCGCCGCCTCTGTGCTGGCCAAGGTCAGCCGGGACCGGCTCATGCGCCGGGAAGCCGAGCACTACCCGGCGTATGACTTCCAGTACAACAAGGGCTATCCCTGCCCCCGGCACCGCATGGCGCTCCATGCCTACGGGCCGACGGCCATCCACCGTCGCAGCTGGATCTTTATGGAGTCCCTTTCCTGGGGAGTGGCCGGACGGCGGGTGACCGGTCGCCCTCAAGGAGCGGACTTCTCCCCGGAGGAGTAGCTTAGGCGGTGGGTGTGCCTTGCCAGACAGCGAGGCGGCCGTCCACCTGCCCGGCGACGATCGGGTCGAGGCCGAGGTAGACGACCTGGCTGGCGGAAACGCCGAAGTCGGCGCCCCAGGTCCCGGGGGACGTCGGGAGCTGGCGCCAGGTCTGGCCGGCGTCGGCAGACTCCCAGACACCCAGGGCGGAAAGACCGTCCTCCGTCCATGGCTCGGTGGATGAGCCGGTGACAGCCAGCCAGGTGTTGCCGTCGTCGGCCACGTCGGTGATGGCGGGTGTTCCGTTGGTGGTCAGGAACGCGGCGACGGTTCGACGATTCCAACCGTTGCCGGTCGAAGAGCTCCACAGGGCGGCGGTCGGGGCTCCGTTGCTCGACGCCGATGCCCCCCAACCGATCAGGGACCCGGTCGACGTGTCGCTGCAGCCGAGGAGATATTCGGCGCTGTCGGCCGGAGGTATGGGCCCGACGGCAGTCGAGCCGGCGGGAGGAGACAGTTGCCAGGCGCTGCCCGTCGAACCGCCCTGACCGCTGGCGGTCGCTCCGACCGCGACGGCCGCCTCAGGTATGGAACAGGCGCCCGAGACGGTATCGGGCTCCGCTACCGGTTCGGAATCGAGGGTGCCGAGGGGCGTCCATTTGGTTCCGTTGCTCGACTTCCAGCCGATTGCCGAGTGACCGCTGAAGGAGGTCGCCACGTAGAGCGTCTTGCCGAGCGAGGTCACGGCACCCTCGGGCACCTGGTACGGGCTCGGCGGGGGCGGAGATGGCGCGAGTGGCGTGGTCGTGGACCCCGACGGTGGTGCGCTTGTCGTCGGGGAGGCGATGGTCGTGGGCGCCCTTGCCGCGAGCGGGCGTGTCGTCGGGACGGTCGGCCTCGGCGCCTGGGTGGTCGCGCTCGCCGGAGTGGTCGTGTCCGGCGTGGTCGTCGCCGTCTTTCCCGGAGTCGTCGTCCTCGCGGGAGTGGTCGTGCTCGTGCCCGTGCTCCTCGTCGTGTTCGAGGGGAGGGCTGAGCCATCCACGGCACCGCGAGCATCGAGACGGACGGCCGTCCAGGTCTTGGCGTCGGTGGACCTCCATACGGTCAGCGTCGGCTCACCGGGGGAAGCGGCCGATGTCACGGCGGCGGTCGTCGCAGAGGCTCCGCCGACGGCCACCAGTCCCCGGTCCGTCACGGCCAGGTCGCTGACCGTCTGACCGAGGAAGGTGTCGCCGGTCGGAGCGACCGTCCAGCGCCCACCGTTGGTGGAAGTCAGGATCTCCGTCGAGTCCTGATCGCTTCCGAGGGATTGGCCCGGCTGTTTGACGTCCACAGTCATCACCAGCCGGCCCTCCTGGTCCACGAGATGGGTCGGCGTTTCCACGGTCTGCGGAGAACCGAAGACGGCGGGGTCGGCACTGACCTCGTGCCAGCCGTCCACCCCGTCGACCAGCAGTCGGGGCTGGCCAGGGTTGGGGTCGACCACGACGGTGGTGGTACCCGTGGTCGCCACCTCTCCCGCCGTCCAGTCTGCGTCGTCGGCTGCGGCCTGGGGGAGGGGCACCGGTGTCCAATTGATCCCGTCTTTCGACAACCACAGCCGCTGTTCGCTCGCGCTGCCGCCGACGGCGGCGAGGGTGGATCCGTCCGCCGAGACATTCATGTCCGCGACCACGGACCCGGTCAGGTCGAGGCGTCGCCCGGTCGGCTCGGAGAACGCCTCGCTCGGCGCGCCCCAGGCGGAGAGGTTGGGAGAGATCCACGAGGCGGGCACCCACGATGCGCCGAACCGGATTCCGCCTGCGACCACCAGGTTCTGCCCGAAGGTCGAGATCGAGCTCAGCACCTGGTCTCCGGGCCCGGTGAAGCTCGACGCGTTGGACACCAACCGCCAGTTGATGCCGTCACCGGAGGACCACATCGCCGCGTCCGTGGTGCCGTCGTGGAGGATGGAGCCCACGGCGAAGATGCCCCCCGGGGTCTCGAGGACCTGGCGCACGACCGCGCCGGGAGACGATTCGATCACCGATTCGGCCTTGGGAAGCCTCTCCCAGATGGTGCCGTTGGTCGAGAACCACATGGCAAGTTGGCCTGCGACGGTGCCCGAGGCGAACACGCCCAGGGCGCCCGCGGTGACGCTGTCCATCGCCGCGCCGGCGGGGGCCGAGGTGGCGAAGCTCTCCGACCCTCCCGTCGGCTCGGCGCTTCCTGCGCTCAGGTCGGCCGGTGTGCCGGCCGGGACACCGAAGGATGCAGAGCGGGGAACGGGGCGGAACGAGCTATCGGGGTTCGGCGAGATCCACACGGCGGCGTGCTGGGCCAGCCCGCTGCCGACGGAGCCGACCACGACGGTCCGCTCGCCCCACTCGGTGGCGGCCCGCGCCTGGCCGTCCGCCCCGCCTCGCAGCGCAGTCGCCGTCCATCGGAGGGCGTCAGGAGAGGTCCAGACGGTGGCATCGGTGGCGCCGCCGGTGGCGATTCGCGTCCCTGCCAGCAGCCATTCGTTGCTCGTCTGGTTCGGCGCCAGCACCGCCGAGAGCGTGGAACTGGCCCCACCACCGGCGTCGAGCGCCGGTGACCGGAGACGCGTCCAGCGATAGTTCACCGGTGCAACGGCAGTGGGAAGCGTCGTCGAGGTCGTGGTCGACACCGTCGGCGGCGGAGTCGTGGTGGATGGCGAGGTCTTGGCCGGGCCGCTGACGGTGGGGTCGGGCGCGGAGACGCCACAGGCGCTGAGGACGCACGCAAACGCCGCCAGCGCGGCGATCGGCATCCATCTGGTCATCGTCCCCATCCTGCTGGACGTCCTCAGCGATTGGACAATCGGAAGGTCCCGCCGTCCCCCCGCCGCTTCCAGACCTTCCACCAGGGCCGCTCCGTCCGTTCCGCCTCGACCTCAGCCAGGATCTGTGGCCCGGCCCCCGTCACGATGGCGTCCGCCTCGTCCAGCACGGTGGCGATGTCCTCCGGGTCGCCATCCGGTTCCGACTCCACATGCGGCCGGGCGAGGCTCCCGACCACAAAGCTGCCGTCGATGATGTCCCGCTGGTAGCTCGAGCAGTCTTCGGGGCAGCGCCACGGTGCCTCCGGAGCGAGGTTGAGCACGCAGAAACGGGCCGTCTCGCCCGTGTTGTACGTCCGGCTCTGGAAGTGACGGCAGTCCTCGCGCATCGGCACCGGTGCATTTTCGCAGGCCGACGAACCCACGAGTGTTCGCGAAGCTGAATGTTTCCGCGAAATAGTTCGCCCGGCTAAATTTCGTATACAGTTACGTCCGTGGACGTCGTTACCTCGCTGCCGGCCGAGTTGCGCGTGTCGATCCTGCGCCTCTCTCGCCGGCTCCGTCAAGAGGCGGCGGGACAGATCACCGCCTCCCAACTGTCGGCACTCGGCGCCGTGCTCCGCCATGGCGAGATCTCCCTTGGGGAGCTGGCCGCTTTCGAGAGGGTCGCGCCTCCGTCTATGACCCGCATCGCCAGCCGGCTCGAGGAGCAGGGTCTGGTCGCCCGGGTGGCGGACGCCAGCGACCGCAGGGTGGCGCGACTCGTCATCACCCCGATCGGTGAGTCGCTCCTCAACGAGACGCGGACCAGGCGAGACGCCTTTCTGGCAGAACGGATCGGGATGTTGACCGAAGAGGAGCGCGAGCAGCTGAACTGCGCCGTGCCCATTCTCGAGAAGCTCGCCTCGGCCTGATCTTCCGGCCTTCCCGGTTGAGGTCTGGGGATTCGCCGTGCGGGCGTCTCGCCTGGCGGTCAGGACTGGCTCAGGAGCGGCTCGACACCGAGGTCGGGATGCGCAAAGGGGCACCCGTGGCCGCAATGACCGCCTCGGTGGTGACGCCGGGAGCGAGCTCCACCAGTTCCAGGCCCTGAGCGGTGACGTCGATCACGGCGAGGTCGGTGATGATCCGGTCCACGACCCCCCGGCCCGTGTAGGGGAGCGTGCATTCGGTCAGGATCTTGTGCCCGCCGTCCTTGGTGGTGTGCTCCATGAGGACCACCACCCGGCGGGCGCCGTGGACGAGGTCCATGGCACCCCCCATTCCTTTGACCAACTTCCCGGGGATCATCCAGTTGGAGAGGTCGCCGGAGGCCGACACCTCCATCGCCCCGAGGACGGCGGTGTCGATGTGGTGGCCCCGGATCATCCCGAACGACAGCGACGAGTCGAAGAAGGATGCGCCGGGCAGCACGGTCACCGTCTCCTTGCCGGCGTTGATCAGGTCGGCGTCCTCCTCGCCCTCGTAGGGGTAGGGCCCGACGCCGAGGACGCCGTTCTCGCTGTGGATGGTGACCGATACGCCTTCTGGGATGTGGTTGGGGATCAGCGTGGGCAGGCCGATGCCCAGGTTGACGTACTGGCCGTCGCCCAATTCCAGTGCGGCGCGCGCCGCCATCTCGTTTCGTGACCAGCTCAACGGCCGTTCCTTCCATCGGTTCCGTCTTCGGGACGGGGGCGGGTGGTCCGCTTCTCGATCTCCTTCACGTCGTCGTCATCGACCCGCACTATGCGCTGGACGAAGACGCCGGGGGTATGCACCAGATCGGGATCCAGTTCGCCCGGCTCGACGAGGTGCTCGACCTCGGCGATCGTGATCCGTGCCGCCATCGCGCAGAGGGGGTTGAAGTTCCGTGCCGACTCCCGGTAGACGAGGTTCCCGGCCCGGTCGCCTTTCCAGGCGCGGACGAGGGCAAAGTCGCAGACGATGGCTTCCTCCAGGGCGTAGGTACGGGGCCCCTCTCCCATGTCGAAGGTGCGCGTCTCCTTCGGAGGCGACGCCAAGGCGACCCGTCCCTCCGAGTCGTAGCGC
>WQVT01000026.1 GCA_009785715.1 Acidimicrobiaceae bacterium
CACCAGCGACTTCACCAACCGCCACCTGCTCTCCCATCTCCAACGAGGGAACCTGCTATGAGCCCGGCGAGTTTTGCCGAGAGTCCGACCACGGGCTGAGTGGAGTTGCAGGAGACGGCGATCAAATCACCTGCGAGAACAACGATGGCTGGCGGTGAGAGCCGATCAACTGACGGTAGCTACGGCCGGCCAGATCGCCCAAACCGGCATCGCCGCGCTGCATCGGGCGTGCGATGGTGAATGTCGCATCCCGGGTGGGTCCAATAGCGGGTGTGACGGCGGCGCCGGGTGCGGAACAACGTCTGCGACCACCAGAACGGGCCGACTCGCCCGCCGATACCGAACCTCATGGGTGACTTCCTATCGACCGACACCTCCGGGCAGGCAGATTCCCAGGGCGCGAAAGTAAGATCCCGAGAACTTCGGACTGATACGGACAGCCACGAGTCCGTTATGAGACCTCCTTGTGACCTTGGCCGCCCGTCGAGGCATGGGCGGCAGGGCGCGAACCCTGGCCCTGTTCACATCGTGAGCAGCAATTGTCCTGGAAGCAACCAAATCATTCCTGCTAGGGGTGTTCCCTAGCCCGGTGCCACAGTGCCAGCTCGTCGCGCGCCATCCGGGCCAACTGGGGAAGGTCTCTTTCGATGATGTCCCACACGATGTCGAGGTTGACGCCGAGATAGCCGTGTGCGATGCGATTTCGGAAGCCGGCGATGTCGTCCCAGGGGATCTCGGGGTGTGCGGCTTTCAGCTCGGCGGAGAGTCGCTGTGTGGATTCCGCCATGGTCTGGAGCCGATAGAGGGTCGCATCCCGAAGGTCGTCGTCAGTCTCCAATGTCTGACGGCTGAGGACCGTCGCACTCCGCTCGATTCTCCGAGCTGCCTCGTCGATGTGCGCCAGGTAGAGCGCATCATCGTGTTCGGTCACAACGCAACGGCCTCAGCATGCACCTTGTCGCGAATGAACCGGTGCACATCGGTTCCCACGTCCACACGGCGACCGAGGAGTTCCCCGACCTCACGCTCGAAGGCGAAGATGTCCAGCCCTCGGTGCGTCGTATCGAAGTCAACCAACAGATCGATGTCGCTGTCCGGAGTGGCATCGCCCCGAACGACCGATCCGAAGACGCGGATGTTGGACACACCCCGCTTCTCCGCCAGGTCGAGAATCTCCCGGCGATGAGCACGAAGGAGGGTGAGCGTCGGAGCTTCCGTGTGCTCGGTCCTGACGTCCACGACTCAATTGTACGAAGACCACGAGTGCTCAGGGCAGGTCCGCCCTGCCTCGCGGCCCTGAGTCTCCGGGTGGCCAGGCAGTGGCAGACGAGCGGTCAGCCAATGACACAGAGTCGGCACGAGACCCAGCCGACCGTGGCCCGTTCCGAGAAGAAGTCCTGGTCAGGGATTGGTGCGCTCGGAGGGACTCGAACCCCCAACCTTCTGATCCGTAGGAGGGTGCCGCCGTCCCAGACAGTCCCTCCCGCCCCACCCGTCTGGCATAAAACCGCAGGTCACGGTGGAAGTCGGCAAGTTAGCCCGTCCCGCTGGGTCCCTCCTGTCCCAGCCAGTCTTGCGAGCACCGTTACAAATCGCGTTGCAAGTCCGGACCTGACACCGGTGGCGGACTCCGCTCGTCGCGAGACCTCCAAGCGTCTGAGCCAGAATCAGACGGTGGCCGCTTCCATCCACTCCTGCAGCTGCCCGAATCGGAACGTCTCCCGGCCATGTACCGGCCTACCATGACGGTCGTGGAGTTGCCGGCTGCCGATGACCGCCTGCTTCGCCAAAGCGCGGGACTGCTCGCCGAGGCGGCCGCCCGCCACGGCATCACCTCCGTATACCTCGGCGATGACCCCGCCGAAGTGGTTGTGGCCCTAGAGACCGATCGCACCTATTTCGATCTGGTCGACGTCCAAGCCGAAGCCGAGGCCCTCCTCCGACACCGTGTTGCCGTCACCTCAACAGGAGCGCCCGGCGCTCACCGTCTGGAGCAACTCGCGCCAGCGCCAGCTGCGTGAGCCGCAACGACCTCCAAGCTGAACTCGACGCCGCCCTCTACGCTCTTCGCGAAGTCCGTCGACTGGTTTCCGAGGGAGGGCGAGACCGCTTCGACGCCAGCGAGGACCGACGCCGAGCCATTGCCTGGTGCTGGTAGCTGCCGGCAGTGCCCTCAAGCACTACGCCCACCTGGCCTGGACCCACAAGGGCAGCCACCCCTGTCCGCACCCATCCGGTTCCGTGACCGCCTGGCCCATCAACGTCTCGACAACCTCGACACCGACCTGCTCTGGGAGACCAGCGCGCGTGAGACACCGGTCCTGGTCCGGATCATCGAACAACTCATCGATCAACTGGCAGCCGACTAGCGCTTGCCGGAATGCGCGCCCCGTACCTTCCGCCCGCGATAACTCGCCCGCTACCGGCGTTCCGGGACACCATTAGAGCGCTGGGCCGACGAACTTTATGGGGCGCGCCGTACGTGCCTGGCTACTGGATTCTTTCGCCCCTCACGTTGCGCCGTCCCTGCCAAAGGAGTGCGGGCGGCTCACCTTGCGGGACTGACCGGCGTCTGCTGTACGTGTATCCCGCCTGGGAAGATCAGCCCGAACAGGCCGGCGACAAGGGGGAGGAGCGCGAAGCACAGCCACACCAGGAAACAGATATAGAAGATCCAGTTTCCCAGCGACCAGTCCTCGGTCCTGCCGAACTTCAAAAGCGCTCGTCTCATTCCTGCACGTTCCCCCAAGAAGCCTTGCGGCTAAGTTGTCGAAGCTTGCCGACAATCCTAGTTGACGTACTCGCCGCATTTCCGGGCCGGAGAGGGGCACCGGGCCAGACCTCGCCCGGATTGCACAGGCAGGAAAAGCGGGCACGGTGATTGTCGAATACCTATCCGAACACCACTGCGCCGTGGGCCAGCTCGCCGAGCTGCTCCCGGTCAGCCCGCTGGACGTCTCGCAGTCTGGGTGCGTAGCGCAGGGCGGCCGTACTTACGGATTGCGAAGGGAACGAGGAGCACGCCCAAGGGAATGGTGAGACGGGGGCTACTCATGCTGATCCCGCCCACGGCGATCACCCACCATGCCTTATTCCGCCATCCGCGTGTGAACCGGTCGGTCAATGAGCAGGATGGTGGCTACTCCAAGCAGCCACACCGCCGCGGCAATGGAGTTCCAAACTGCGTCGAAGGCACTGGACCAGGTGCCCATGAAGTACCCGACCGTGGCGATCACCGCCGGCAATGATGCCATAGACCGAATTCAACTTCGCTAGTCGCTCCAGTTCGGGAGGCGTGCGAGGGCGCGGCACCGCGCCGGCCATGATGTGCGAGGCGGCAAGCGGCAAGGTGAGTTTGGGAGCAAGTGGTGATCGCGGTGACCGGCGGGAAGATCAATCTGGCGGACCTTGGCTTCGTCACGATCGACGACCTCGCTCCTTGCCTCGAGGGCAGGATGAGCTACCTCCGGGACCTGAGGGACAGCGGCTAAGGGCTGGTGATCGACGATTCGGGTACGCCCGCTCATCAACTTGGCCATTGTCCTCATGGACTACTCGTCGTCTGTGCTGACGAGCTCGGCGATGCGACCAATTGTCTGCACGAGGTACTCGATGTCCGGGATGCTGCGAGGATGACGCAACCGTGGCCAGCCGGAGCTGTGGCGGATCTCGGCGGTGAACGTCGTGCCCCGTCGTCGGCAGCGGCAAGAGTTCCGACAAGCATCGGAGCTGAGTAGTTCCCAGCATGTGGTCGCTCCAGGCGCAGGTGCTGCCCTCGAAGCTTGCCGAACAGTTCCAGCTTCGCCCCGGCGACCAAGAGCAAACCCCCTGTGTACTTCCCCACCATGTGGCTCTTGAGCCGCGTGCGAACCTCATCGACCGGTAACGCTGAGTAAAACGTCAACGATGAGTTGTACAGGATCGTCTCGTGCACCACGGCCGATTGTGCCACCTCGTCGCTTTTCACTGCGTCGCCGTGTTCGGTCCGAGGAAGCTGATCGGTGGGCTCGACATCCCAGTTAAGGTTGCCCGCCGGGCCGGAGGCAGGAGTCGAGGCCGCATCGCCGCAGGCGCCGCTCTTGCACCGTGAAGAAAGGTTAGGCCCAGCGCCGTCGAAGCCCACCATCCACACTGACCCTCGAAGGGGCCAGCACCGAAGCATCGCCACCCTCAGCCTCCCCCCACGCTGATCGCACCATCCCGGCGATCAGTGGCAGGCCTGCGTCGATCTTGGCGCGCACGATAGGGGGCGGGTTTTCGGACCCGTCGGTACGATGACTGCGGTGGACTCTTCCCTGCTGTCAGCGTGTCCTCCTGTTGCGGGTCGGATCACTGGCGTGACCACCGAGCGGTTAGTGCTGCGCCCGATCGATGAGGGTTCAGTTGAATTGTTGGAGCCCACCTTTGCGAAGGAAGAGGTGTGGCGCTTCCCATTCGGCCGGGCATTCACGCGGCTGGAGACGGAGGCGTTCGTCACCTCGCAGGTCGAACACTGGGAGACACTGGGATTCGGACTCTGGACCGTGTCCGAACGCGGCTCGCCCTTCGTTGTCGGATATCTGGGTCTGTCGGTGCCGACGTTCCTCCCCGAGGTGTTACCTGCGGTTGAGGTCGGTTGGCGACTGGATCCGGAGGTCTGGGGTCGGGGCTATGCCACCGAAGGCGCACGCGCCGCGCTACGCGCTGCCTTCGACGGCTTATTCCTTGAGCAGGTCATCTCGTTGCCCCAGACCGAGAACTCTCCCTCGGTGCGCGTAGCCGAGAGAATCGGCATGCGCTGTGAAAGAACCGTCATCGCGCCCGCGACCGCGAACCGGGGCCCCGTCGAGGTAGCCGTCATGGCCATGTCAAGGCAGCACTGGATATCTCGGGATGGAGCTGAGCCCTGAGTCGAGTTCATGACTCTCGGACGATCGGGTTGTTCTCCTAGACCCAGACCCGGCAATAGGTGCTACGTCCCGGACATCAGTCGGTGACCTTGATCGTCCAGTCGCACTCGGACGTGATGTCGAGGAAAATGGTTCCGCCATAGTGGTATGACTCCGTGGCGGATCCGCCGGTCCCGAGTTCGTTCGGTCCGTCATCGTTCGCCGACACGCCGATGCCTACCTTCCCGGGCGGTTGGCTGATCTGCACAATGAAATTGCCCTGCCCGCCGAACGTCTGGCAATTGTAGGTGTAGGCGAGTTGCCATTCGTTGTTCACGTGGAAGCTCGGGGTTGTGAAGTTCTGGCCCTCCGCGCTCGTCGCGGTGTACACGACCGTTGGCGCTGTCGGCGCGGCAGGCTTGCCCTTGCCCTGCAGCTTGGCGAGTTCCGCCACATCTGTGGCTAGTTGTTTCTGGAGCTTTGCGATTTGCGCCTTGAGGGAAGCGATGGTGGGGGCGTGGTGGGTGGGGCTAGCGAACGCTGAGCCGCTCATGCTGCCGAGTGCGATGGCTCCGGCGACAGACAGGGCAGACACGGCAGCCACGCGGCAGGACATTGGTGCATCTCCTCTGGGTTTCACGGCTCTACCGAGGGTGACGCACGCCATCAGATACAAGTGCGCATGTGGTAAATGGGTGGGCAGGGAGTATCTGCCGGAGAAGGGGAGTGAGACGGGGTTGTTGACCGATCTTGTGGGCTTTGATTGCCGGTCTTGGCCGGTACGGAGTCCTCTTTGTTCGTCAGGTTCCTGCGAGTTCGGCCACCACCGGTTCCATGTCTTCGAGTGCGGAGTCGAACACGACGAAGTAGGAGATCCCGGTCTGTTCTCGGATCGCCTGGAGTTTGCTCACGACCTCGCCTTGCGAGCCGACAAGTGCCAGAGGGCTGTTCCGGACGAGCTCGGCGGAGAGACCCCCTTGGGCTGCGATCTCCTCGACTTGCTCTTCGAGTGGCCTTCCGATCGAGACGGCTTGGACGAGAACGTTGAGCTCCAGCTCGTCGGCACGGTGCCCAGCCTTGGCGCGGACGAAAGAAGCCCGCTCGGTCAGCGCTTCAAGTGATGCGCCGGTGGGTGCGGCAGCTGAGCCGGTCCACGTGAGCCCGGTGAAGCCGACGATGTTCGCCTCGGTGGCCGCCAGGGTCAAGATGCTGTCGCCGTGGCCACCGATGAGCAACGGCGGGTGGGGCCGCTGTGCCGGGGCGGGCGCCGCGGTCACCGGGCCAGCGCGCCCCGGCAGGGTGATCTCGCCCGACCAGGCCCGTTTCATGGTGCGGACGGCATCACCCAATCGTGCTGCCCGCTCTCTGGGTCGGTCGTAGCTGAGCTCGAGCACGTCGTATTCTGGGCGAGCCCATCCTGAGCCAAGCCCGAGCTCGAGGCGACCGTCGCTCAACACGTCGACGGTGGCGGCTTCCTGAGCCAAGCGGAGCGGGTGGAAGAAGTCGTTGTTGATGACCAAGGTCCCGACGCGCAGCGAGTGGGTAGCCTCGGCAGCGATGAGCAGAGGGGCGAAGCTGGACGCTGACCCGAGGTGATCAGGAACGACCAGTGTCGACCATCCGTCCCCTTCCACCCTTCGAGCTAGTTCCCGAAGCTCGGCCCGGGACCTGAACCGCACCGCCCCTAATCCAAAGCGGAATCGGTTCACTCGGTAACAGCCTTCGGCCGAAGTCCGTATCGAGGACGAGGTCTAGCGGCCACCAATTCGCCGTAGAACGCGCGCATCACCTGCTCAGCGTCCAGGATTCTTGGGTCCAGAGTTGAGCCATCGGTCAGTCACCATGATTCTCCCGTCACAGTCGGAGAGGATCGGCAGGCACATGTTCCCCACCGTAGGGTCCTGAGTTGGTGCCCAAGCCGTTGATACCACGATGTTCGGGCCCCGGGTCGTTCAGCCAGGTCTTCACATCCGTCCAGGTAGCGACCCGCACTTCGCAGGCCATCAACCGGCGTTTAGCCATGCCCCGCCCGTGTGTTTCTGGGGCGCGTGTTAGAGGACGATCTACGCGGGACAGACGTCGAGTGGCTGCCCACTTGGGCGTCGTCGAAGCCTGGCTCGAACCGGATGGTAAGAAGTGAAAGCGGCGAGAAGGCCCGTGCGCCCGTAGGACTGCCAGACGGGCGACAGCTTCGTCGATGGTGGGGACGGTTCCCTCGAGAACCCACCACAAGCAGAGAATCGGCTGATTCGGCGGGTCGAATAACCCCCGCCGACGCCGAAGGAGCTCCACATGAGCTGACCGGTACGCGAAATCGGCCAAGGCTTTGATCGACTCCCACACCGTGAGGTTGATGATCTCCAGCTCATCGCCGAACGGCTTGATGCTCGTGGCGACCCCCGGCCGTGCATGGCGTCGGGGGCGAGCGATGTGTTTGATCAGATCGAAGCCGACGGGTTCCTAGTCGTCGCGCGACCCGGACGGCGTTATCTGGTCGCCGTTCGATAAGGGTACCGACAACTCAATGTGCCTGACCCACATCAAAGTGCCTTCCTGTATCTCGACAACAGGAACATATGATGGGGTCACATACAAAGAGTAACCTTCCGTCTCGGTGACAAGGAAAGAGGGAACCTGTGGCACAACCTGACCATATCTACGAACTGCGCACCTACCACGCCCACCCCGGCAAGCTCGACGCCTTGGTGGACCGGTTCCGCGACTTCACCATTGGGCTTCTCGAGAGGCACGGAATGGAGGTCGCCGGGTTCTGGACCGCCGACGGTGGGGACGGGGACACACTGGTGTACCTGCTGTCGTTCCCTGACCGGGCGAGCGCCGAGGCCTCGTGGAAGGGGTTTTTCGCCGACTCCGGCTGGGACAGGATCCTCGAGGACGAGCAGGAGGACCCGTGGGTGGCCAAGATCGACTCGACCTACCTGTCGGCCACCGACTTCTCGGCCCTGCGCTAGTCGTGGTCGCCGCCGAGGCAACTGGCTGAGCGGCAACACGCGTCGACGAATGCAAGGTCTCTGACCGCGAAAGGAAGTTCTCAATAATGACCATCTCATCGCCACGTCGGCTCACCGCCGACGCCTCAGCGGAAACGAAGCTCCAGATCGACGTCTGGAGCGACCTCGCGTGCCCGTGGTGTTACATCGGCAAGAACCGGCTCGATCGGGCCATCGCGTCCTCTGCGCACGCCGAGGCAATCGCCGTCCGGGTCCGTTCCTACGAACTCGACCCCGGCATGTCGGACGAGGCGAAGCCGAACCTCGAACTCGTCGCCGCTAAGTACGGCATTTCGCCGGCCCAGGCCGAGCGTATGGAGCACAAGGTCGCTGCCATCGCCCACCGCGACGGGCTGCCCTTCGCCGCAGACCGCGTCGCGGCCAACAGCTTCGACGTTCACCGAGTCCTCCACCTCGCTGGCACGGTCGGACTCGACGATCAGTTGCTGGGCGTGCTCCAGCGGACAATGTTCAGCGGCCAGGCCAACAGCTATGCCCACGCCGTGCTCGTCGAGGCGGCGAGCCAGCTCGGCGTTCCGAGACGTCGCGTCGAGGAAGTGCTCGCCAGTGACGAGTACGCCGACGACGTTCGCGACGACGAGGCTGAGGCACAGCGGCTCGGAGTTACCGGAATCCCCTTCGCCGTTTTCGACGGTCGCATCGCCATCTCCGGCGCCGCCAGCATCGAAGACTACGCCGAGGCTATTCAACAAGCATGGAGCACCGAATGAACATTCCCGAAGTCATGCCGACCGAACTGTCCGGATTCTGCGATGTCGCGACCGGGGAATGCATCGTCGTCGACGCCGACATCGACACCGAGGGTGCAACCGAAGTCACCTCTCAACCTCCAGAGATCCCCAACGATCGGCCGGCCCTCACGGTGCCCAAGGGTTCGTAACGACCAACGGTTCAGCTCCGAATTCTTCGGGAGTCCTCTTCGGGTTAGATACCGAGCTGGCGGTCGTGCCGGTCGCGTGCCGCCTGGATGTCGACACGATGCGTATTCGCCCATTCCGTGAGTGCGCCGAGCGGAACGAGCAGGGTCCGGCCGAGCTCGGTCAGTTCGTAGTCGACCCGGGGCGGCACACTCGCGTGTACGGTCCGGCTCACCAGGCCGTCACGCTCCAATGCGCGCAGGGTGAGCGTCAGCATGCGCTGGCTGATGCCCTCGATGGCGCGGTGCAACTCGTTGAAGCGATGAATGCGCTGGCCGAGTAGGACGATGACCAGGACGCTCCACTTGTCCCCCACCCGGTCGAGGACCTCGCGAACCGGGCAATCCTCGACGATCTCAAGGGGCGCGGGCACCCCGTTGTGCGTTGCTGACATCAAAGTCCTCCTTGCGCAGGCCTTTTACGCTAACAGAAGGTGATGCTACATACAGGAAGTAACTGTCTCGACGGGATAACGCGCCGTCAGTCGACAACGAGGCGCCCCGGTCGCGCCCGGTTCCTCTGTCAAGGACTATCCCAAAGTTGCCGCATGGGCTACGCGTGCTCTGGGCAAGCAGTCAGACCCTGAGATAACTGACCACAGCCGGCGATCGGGGGCGGTCCCCCGTGGACTGGCGACTCGCGCGTTTGGGGATATGGCGGCGCGGTGCGGTTGGCACGGCAATCATGTTGATCGGAGCGGCGCCCCCGGCCGATCAGACCCCATGGTGTGGTGTCAGCCCCCGGCGACGAAGGCGACCACGACATAGGCGGCGTGGCGGTCGAAGTCTTGGCGGCGTCGGTCGTAGACGGTGGTAGTTCTGGGGTCGGCGTGGCGTGCTGCGACTTGGACGTCTCTGAGGGGTACGCCGGCGTCGAGGGCGGCCATGATGAACCCGGCGCGGAGCATGTGCAGGTGGACCAGCCCGAGACCTGCTCGTTTGCCTATTGAGCGGACCCAGCGGTGCGCGGTGCGCCGGTCGAGACGTTGACCGTCGTGGCGGAGCAGGATCGGACCCTCCTCGCGTTCCCCGATGGTCAGGTCGACCGTTCGAGCGGTGCGTGGCACGAGCGGGATGAGGGCGGGCTTGTTGCCCTTGCCGATGATGCGAAGCACACGGTGGCCACGCTCAAGGGCCAGGTCCTCGATGTTGGTGTCGCATGCCTCGCTGACCCGCAGGCCGTTCAACCCAGCAGCACGGCGAGAGCGGCGTGGGCGTGGTCGAAGCGTTCGGCGGTGAACAGGAACCGGCCAAGCTCACCACGGTCGAGTCCGCGCCGCTCGCTGGGATGCACCGTCGGGCGGCGTACGTACTGGGCCGGGTTGGATGGGATCCTGCCGTCGATGTGGGCGAAGCGGTAGAACCCGCAGGCGGTGGACAGGCGCCGGTCGATCGTGGAGGCAGCGAGGCCCCGTTCTTCCATCGAGGTGCGGTACAACTCGAGGTGCGCGCGGGTCGCTTCGAGCACGGCGAGGTTGTGATCGGCAGCCCACTGGAACAGGTTGCGCAGATCGTGGCGGTAGGCGTCCAGGGTTCTCCCGTTGTAGCGGGCGAGGAACGCCACTGCTGCCAGCTCAGCCTCGTCCATGAGCGGCTCGAACGCGCGGGTGATGGTCTGACCGGTCGAATCGATAGTGGTCATGGTCTTCTCCTTCTAAGAAGAGGGAGAATCCAGCCAACACCTCTGCCGGAAAGTCCAGCTCTGGCCGGCGGCGTTCGACCTCCGCATGAGCGTTGTCAGTTGATTCGCCGAACCCGCAGCACCGCCACGTAGGGCTCAGTCTCGTTGACGAAGTAGGTCACTCTGAAGCCAGAGGGCAGAGCGTCCTCGAAAAGTTCAAGGTCGCCCAGCTCTCGCCGGTTCGCCTTCGGCGGTCCAGTGTCGACCCAGGCGAAGAGGTCCTCGTTCACCGCGTTCCGCTCAGGCTCCGAAAGTCGAGAGAGGTCCCCCGCCGCCGAATCGGTTACGAAGATCCGCCAGCTCACCCAGCCGAACGCCGGCCGAGGTACTGAAGCATGGCTTCGGGATCGGTGAATCCCGGCATCGATCCATCCTCGATCGCCGCCCTGGCAGCACGAATCGAGGCGAGGACCGCAGGCTCGCCTGCTTCGTGGATCCACTCGTCGAGAAGCGGCATACCAGCTTGGTCAGTCTCCTCGGCCACGACCGAGACTCTAGCTTCGACGAGCGGATCGCCACTCGGATAGACAAGGGGCCCTCACGAGCTCGTTCGGTGAGCTGACGTCCCACGACCGGCGGTATGTGACGCCTTCGCCCAGCCGGCGGGTCGCGCGTTATGCGACGCGTCCTGGTGGCACACATCGCCGATTTCGTACGCTCATGCGAGCGAGCTGGCGTGTCGCTGCTCCCGGGCTAGTGCTGCGTCGCCGAAATGCCGTGGGTACGCATATGTTTCGCGGCCTTGAGCAAAGCATCAGACGCTTCTCCCAGGAGACTCTTCGAAAACTCGTCTGGTGTGGCGTCGCTCAACTCCTTGGCGCGCTCACCCAACTCGAACACTTGCCGCTCGAAGACGTCCATCCCCGCTCCTTTCTACCTGCCCAAGGTTCGCGTAAGCCGAGCCTCAGCTGGGATCGGCTCAAGGGCGAAGCACAATGCCAACGCCCCGAGCATTTCGGCGACGCCGCACTAGGAAGGTGTCTAGCCGCCGCCTCAGGCTATTAGGCCCCCGCGCCTCACCACCGGCGATCGGGGATGCTCGATGACCGGGGCCTGGGGTTGGTCCTGACGACCTTAGGTGGCACCCGGCCGGTTCTCTCGACGACTCTGTTCAAGGAAGCCGACGACCTGGTCCACGAGGCTCG
>WQVT01000027.1 GCA_009785715.1 Acidimicrobiaceae bacterium
GACCCTTCAGGCGCTGGCCTTCCCGGTCAAGGCCGTTCGCTGCGCCATCGGTGCGCGCGCCGGTTCGTCGAGGCCGGCGTCCACCAGGGCCAGGCCGCTGGCGAGTCTCCCCAAGCCGCGGTGGTCGAGGGTGTCGAAGAGGTACTGGCGCACGCCCGCCACGTGCGTCGGAGCCGCCTCGTCCAGCATGGCGAGACCTTCGGAGGTCAAAACCGCAAAGGATCCCCGACCGTCGGAGTCGCAGGGCTCCCTGGCGACGAGACCTCGCCGGACCATGCTGTCGATTCGGCGGGTCAGGCCGCTCGGCGAAAGCTGAAGGCGCGCGGCCAGCTCGGCCATGCGCAGCGAGCCGTCGGGTACTTCCGACAGCTGCACGAGCACGTCGTAGTCGGGCAGTCCGATGCCGTGCGCCTGCTCCAGGTCGTCGTCCAGCCGGGCGAGCAAGCGAGCATGAACCCGCAGAAGCAGCCGCCAGATCTGCTGCTCCTCGTTATCCAGCCAGTTGGTATCTGATGCCATCCCCGACCTCCGCCCGTCCCGCGGGAGCTTATCCATGGGGCCCCCTTGCCCGGCCCCTCAGCCCGGAGGGTTTCCCGCTCGCACATGCTACGGTCACCCACGGCGGTAATCGTCCTTCGTGTAGTGGTCGTCGAGCGCGTACCGCGGTCATCGAACGCGGGCTGAACCCCTCGTTCATCTTCACGAATCCATGAACCTCGGGTACTATTAGACCCCGGAAGGCCTCGCCGAGCTTCGGTGTGTTTGCCTAGCGACGCTCCCCGCCCCGGTGGCGGGCCTGGAGAGGACGAAATCTCGGTGCCCAACAATCACGCCGCTCAGCCGGAGGAGGACCTCGTTCGCCTCTATCTGAACGACATCGGCAAGCACGCCCTGCTCACGAAGGACGACGAAGCCCGTCTGGCGCAGGCGATCGAGGCTGGCCGGGAGGCCCGGGCGGAGATGAGCTCCGGCAACACCCTCACCGCCGCCCGCAAGCGGGAGCTGCGGCGGGCGATCCGTGAGGGTGACGAGGCGGCCGAGACGTTCGTCAAAGCCAACCTCCGCCTGGTCGTGTCGATCGCCAAGAAGTACCAGGCGGCAGAGCTTCCTCTGCTCGATCTTGTTCAGGAGGGAAACCTGGGCCTGATGCACGCCGTCGAGAAATTCGACTGGCGCAAGGGTTTCAAGTTCTCCACGTACGCGACCTGGTGGATCCGCCAGGCCATCACCCGGGGGATCGCGAACACGGGCCGGACCGTGCGTCTCCCGGTGCATGCGGGCGATCTCCTCACCCGGGTCACCAAGGCCCGCGGACGGCTCGAGGGCCAGCTTGGCCGGCGTCCGACCGTGGCGGAGCTGGCCATCGACCTCGAGCTGGAAGAGGAGAAGGTCACCGAGATCCTCCGGCACGCGGCCGAGCCGCTGTCGTTGTCCGAGCCACTGCGCGAGGACGGCGACGCGGAGCTGGGCGACGTCGTTGAGGATCGCTCGGCGGTTTCGCCTTTCGACGCTGCGGCAGCCTCTCTGCTGGCAGGCGAAGTCAACAAGATGCTGATCGCCCTCGACGAGCGCGAGCGAGAGATTCTGCGCCTGCGCTTCGGGTTGGATCGTGGCGAGCCGCGGACGTTGGACGAGGTGGGCGAGCACTTCTCGCTGACTCGTGAACGGATCCGCCAGATCGAGGCCCGTGCGATGTCCAAGCTCCGCCACCCATCGACCGACCGGGGCGCGCGGGAGCTCCTGACCGGCTGACAGACCTCGGGTTCACCGACTGACAGAGGTTGACCGGCTGACAGAGGTTCACCGGGAGGCAGAGGGTTCGGCTCAGCGGTCGAGTGCCATCCCGATGTCCCGCCCCTGAAACGTCCGGAGCATCACGTCCCGCTCGACGCGGCGGTCTCGCGTCACCTGCAACGCGCGCAGCGCCTGATCTCGCCGGCGCAGGCTGGCGAGCTCGGCTAGGGAACGGCCCGCAGCCCGTTCCAGTTCGCGCCCAGATTCCTGCCAGCGGGCGGCGTGGATCGCTGTCTCGTGCACCGCGCGCTCCCACACCGGGCGCAACCCCGGGTCCGGCGGCACCGGCCCGGTGACAAGCTGCGCCGTCGACCCCGGATCCGCCACCGCGGCGTGGGCGACGAGTTCCGAGCGTTCGTCGACCAGCCGGCTGAGATCGCTCCAGAGGACCAAGCGTTCCGTGTTGGCCTGCTGCCAACGGGCAAAGGCCGCCTCCGACCGGGCCAGCTCGGCGGCCCGGAGCTCGAGATCATCTGCATCGCGCGGTCGACGGGGGTAGGTGGTGGCGTAGTAGGCGAGGTCCTCGTCGAGCCGTCGGCGGTCATTCCCAGGGTCCGGCGGCAGGCCGGCTCGAAGCTCGGCCTCGAGCCGGTCCCGGCGGGCGGCCAGCGTCCCGAGCGACTCTGCCTCGAGCGGGAGGCGGCGGGCGGGGAGCGAGCCGGAGGCCTCTCGGGCGATCTCGGTGATGCGGGTGAGGCGATCGAGGGGATCGCGCCGGCGGTCCCGTGTCGGGGCGATAACGATGGCCGTGACCTCCCGGTGGGCGAGCCCGGGCGCCTGACTCGGATCTCCGAGCAACAGCAGCGGTCCGGGAAGCCTGGTCGCCACCCCCGCGGTAGTTGCGTAGGCGTGCACGAGGCGCTGGGCATTCCAGGCGTCCACCCGGCTGGCTCGGTCCGCCTCGGCGTCCCAGCGAACGGTCACCGTCGGGGGAACCTGTGTGACCGACTCGACGGTGCCGAGGCTCGCCGAAGGCGCGGGACCGGGTCGGCGGGCGAGCACCCGGTCTCCGGGGGCGAAGGCGCGCCCTCCGATGACGACCCGCCCGGCGCCCACCTCGCCGGCGGCGATCAGAGCGTCCCTGGCGAGCCGGTTGAGCACCTCCGCCTCGGGTGGGCCGAGTGCCACCATCATCGGCCGCCGGCCCTCCGGGAGCATCGCCCACCGGGTGACGATGGTGCCGACGGCATCCGCCGTCGTCGAGGTGGCCACGATACGGCCCGACTGGTGTGCCGGCCGGGCTTGGGCGTCCATCGTCGAGGGGGACGACCGCTCCTCGACGCCACCCGACCCATCCAGGCCGCGTCTGGACCCGAGCCCTATGAGAGCAGCCGAGCGTGGCTCCCGGCGCGCCGGGAGGGTGCCTCCTTCGACGAGCACGACGATCGCCGCCTCGCGCGCCGCCCGCGTCAGAAGGTCAAGCAGCTCGGCGCTGGTCCGCCGGTCCGCTCGATCGGCCACGATCACACCGGGACATGCCCGGGGTTCGGCTGCCCCCAGACCCGCAAGCGCCGTCCACCGCGCGACGTCATTCGGCCCTGCCTCAACCGCGACCCGGACCCCTGACGCCTGCCAGGACGCCCTGGCGGCGTCCAGCACTGCGGCCTGCTCGACCAGCCGATCCTGACCAGGGGTTCCGCAGAGGACCGAGACCGGAACGGGCTGGCAGACCAGGTGCCGCACGGCTTGCCTCGCCCCGGCAGACAGGCCGGGGCGCCGGTCGAGCATCTCGTCGACGATGGCCGCCGGGACGACGGGTAGCCCGCCGATCGGGACCGTCGCCGCGCGGGCCACGGATTCGTCAAGCCGGCGAGCGGCGACGGTGGACCAGCGTCCGGGTCCGGCCGGCAGAGCACGGCGGCACAACTCGGCGACCATTGTCATCGTCGAGGCGGGTGGTGCTCCGCGCTCGATGGTCGTCGCCAGCGCCTGGATCGCATCCGAGGGCGACCAAGTTGCCCCCCGGTTCGTGAGCCACCCCTCGGCGGCCTCCGTCGGTTCACCCAGCCCGGATCCAGTGGCTCTTCGACTCCCGGGCAGCGCCGGCGCAAGCAACGCGGCGGCGTCGGCGGGGCGGAACCCCGTCCGCGCCAGACGGGTGCGCCAATCGTCGTTCGAAGGCTCGACGCGGGTGCGGGCGGAGGCGTAACGGGTCAAGCGCGGGGACGCTGCGCCTCCCGCCTTCGTGTTCCCGAGGTCGCGCAACACCTCGCGCCGCCGAACACTCACCGCCTCGATGGCCTCGCGTGGCACCCCGGCCACGTCCGCCAGACCTCTTTCGTCCAATCGCCAGCGAAGTCTTGACCAGTGTCGGCCGGCCTGGTGGCGCAACGCCAGGTCATAGATGGCGCTGATAGCCCGGCGTTCCAGCCACAAGTTGGACTGGTCGAGCGCGGACCACCGGCCGTCGGGGCCTTCGACCAGGTTGGCCAG
The DNA here is from genome assembly GCA_009785715.1 of Acidimicrobiaceae bacterium. GTDB lineage: Bacteria > Actinomycetota > Acidimicrobiia > Acidimicrobiales > Palsa-688 > WQVT01. Next base: position 4,228 of record WQVT01000027.1, read on the forward strand.
CAGCACGTGCGTGTGGAGGTGGGGCTCCCCTCTGGCGTTGTTGCCGTGCTCGAACACTGCGGCCACCACGCCTCTGGCAGCGACGCGGGTTCGCGGCCTTCTTGCCCAGGCGACCTCGGCCTCGATCCACCCCATCGTCTCGGCCACCGCCTGCCGGTGAGCCATGATCATCGTCCGCGCGTCGCCGGTCGGCGCCAGCGCGGCCAGCAGGGAGACGGACTTCGGGGCCGCAAAGATCAGATCCCACCCGGCGCGCCGGTGGGAGTGGGTGTGGCCCAGGCGTTCGCCGCTGTCGGGATGGCGGCCCGCCAGGACACGGGTAAGCGTCTCCGGGTTCGGCACCCCTCCGAGCCCGAGGGCCAGCGCACCCCGTCCCGACCAGTAGCCGGGATCCGGGCCCCGCCAGTAGTAGTCCACCGCCCCGATCCCGATCGGCCGCAGCATCAGCACGTTCGCCCACGGGCCGGGCCCCCGCCTTTGCGGTCCAGTGATGTCACATAGCAATGACTATCAGATCATGAAAGACAATGTAAGATGATGGCTCACCGGCTGTCAGTCGATGCCGGGCTCGGTCGCTGCGGCCGTCTCCGGAACCCTCTTTCAATCTCATCTCGGGTCACCACTCGGCCCGGGATGTCGATCGGGCCGCCCCAGGCGAGGCCCCTGTTTGTCTGGTCAAGCCGGCAAAGTAGTAGCAATACATGAGAGATCATGTAAGCTAGCTAAACATCGATGGTGTCTACGGGCGCCAGCCACCTCGAACCCCTCGGCCGGAGCGGGATCCCCTAACGAAGCGACCGATCAAGGAGGATCCCATGAGCACCGTCGTGCCCTTGTTCGCCACGGTGGCGGCCCGATACGCGGGAGCGGCAGCCACCGGTGGCGGGAGCGCCGTCGTGTCGTTCCAACCGGGCGACACCACGGTCGTGCCCGGGGCGAGCACGCTCAGCCATCTCGCCAACGGCATCGGCACCTTTGCCCTCTTCGCCGCGATGATCGGGGTGATCGTGGGCGCCGTGATGTGGGCCTTCGGCCACTACTCACAGAACTACCAGCAGGCGCTGAACGGACGGCGCGGCGTCCTGGTCTCGGGCCTCGCCGCCGTCCTTATCGGCGCCGCGCCGATACTGATCAACTTCTTTCTCGGCGTCGGCGAGAAGGTGCGGGGATGATCGGCGTGACGCCCACCGCGGCGGGCTTCTGCCCGCCGATCGCGGTCTGCGCAGCGATTCCGAGCATCGGGGGCTCGCTGACCGGCGCCGCCGCGCGCACCGTGTTTTCGGCGCTGAGCACGTGGCTCGCGTCCGGTGGCGTCGCCCTCGTCGACCATGTCCTGGGACTCCTCAAGACGACCACGGCGATCCTCCCCGCAGGATCAGGCAGCAAGGGATCGTCGTGGTTCGCCGGGGAGGAGGAGGTCATGCTCGGCCTGATGGCGTTCGTGATCCTGCCCATGCTCCTCGTGGCCACCGTCGCAGCCGTCGCGCGCCAGGACCTGGCACGTCTGGGTCGTACCTGGCTGGTAGCGCTGCCGGTCTCGATCGTTTCCGCATTCGTGGGCGTCGGGGTCACCCGCGGTGCCCTCAAGCTCACCGACTCGCTCAGCGCTGCGATTCTCGCCAGGGTGGACGTGTCGAAGCTGATCGGGCACGCCGTCGGGGCCGTCGTCACCCACGACGCCGGCAACATCGCGGGCGGGTCAGTGGCGATCCTGTTCATTGCCAGCCTGGCGATCGTGGCCGGCATCCTGCTCTGGCTCGAGCTCGTGGTCCGGAGCGCGGCCATCTACGTGGCGCTCCTCTTCCTGCCCCTCGCCCTGAGCGGCCTCGTGTGGCCATCGACCAGCCATATGGCGAGGCGCCTCGTTCAGATGCTGGTTGCGCTGATCCTCTCCAAGTTCGTGGTCGCCGCCGTTCTGGCGCTCGGTGCACAGGCGGTCTCGGGCGGCGGAGGGGAGGGCGCGCTGGCGGGCGTCGCCGTCCTGCTGTTGGCCGGGTTCGCACCGTTCACCCTGTTGAGGATGGCGCCGGTCGTGGAAGCCGCGGCAATGGCGCACCTCGAAGGCCTCTCCCGGCGACCGTTCTACGGTGCCCGCCGCTCGATGTCCCTGGCCACGAACGGAGCGAGCGTCGTTCCCGAACCGATCCGCGCTGCCGTCGGATTGGGAGCCGGGGGAGGTGACTCGCCGGTGGCGGCGTCCGCCGTGGGCACCGGGGTCGTCCTTCCCCATGACGGTGAGTACCAGGACGCCGAGGATGGCAGAGGGGATCACGATCCCCCCTGGCCACCCGGCGGCCCCGACGCTTGGGGGGCACCTGCCGCCAACGGGACGAACCCCGGCGGGGCCTCGGGGACCCCGGATGGGGGATCGCCGACGGGCGGGGACGGATCCACCCGATGACGGGCGCGACCCGCCGGTACCTGTTCGGGCCGCTCGAGCGGCGGGGACTGCTCCTGGGCCTCTTCCCCTCGCAGCTGTTGTCGCTGGCCGGCGGCCTCCTTCTCGCCCTCGTCGTCGTCCACGCCAGCCCCGACGCCTTCGGCATCCTGGCCGCGCTCGCCATCATGGTGGGCGGGGCGGCGGGGGCCTGCCTGCCCCTGGCCGGACGCCCACCGGCAGCCTGGCTTCCCGTGGCCATCTCCTGGCTGGCGAGGAGGGCGAAGGGGCCGGCGCTCTCCACCGTCCCGCTCCTCGGGCAGGCGCAGCCCTTCGGGCAGGCGCAGCGGCGGTCGCATGTGTCCGGCCGTCGCCTCGACCGCACCGGTGAGCGGACGACTCAGTCACCCCCGTCGAAGGTCACGTCCGGCCCGGGCGCACTGGCGGGGGGCGTGGAGATTCTGGCCGTTCCCGCTCTGCCGGGCCAGGGCGCGCTCGGGGTGTTGCGCGACCGAAGGGCCGGCACCTGGGCGGCGGTGTTACCCGTTCGCTCCGGCGCCTTCGCGCTCCTCGACCCGGTCGACAAGGAGCGCCGACTGGCGGCCTGGGGTTCGGTGCTGGCCGCCCTCGGTCGGGCCGGTAGCCCCGTGCACCGGATGCAGTGGGTGGAGCGAACCTTCGCCGGCGACGCCGAAGCCCTGGCCGGCCACGCGGCTGACACGTCACCCGCGCCCCTCGGCGGGAGCAGCACGACGTCGCCCAACTCGAATGGGGCGGCTCGAGAAGCCTACGCGGAGCTGATAGCGACCGCCGGCCCGGCCACGATCGAGCACGAGTGCCTCATCGTGCTCGCCGTCAACGGGCGCCGGCGGCCACGCTCGTTCGACCGGGGCGAGGCCGGGGTGGTCGACCTGTTGCGCCGGGAGCTCCGGCTGCTCCAAGGGCAGCTCCGCGGGGTGGAGCTCGCCGCCGGCGACCCCCTCGACGCGTCCGGCCTGACCCGCGTCTTGCGCGCTGGCTTCGAGCCGGGCGTCCGCCGGCGGAGGTCTCGGATGCAGCCCGCTGCGGCCTGGCCGATGGCGACCGATGAGGCGTGGTCGTCGGTTCGGGTGGAGGGCGCGTGGTACGCCACGTTCTGGATCGCGGAGTGGCCCCGGGTGGAGGTGGGGCCCGACTTCCTTGCTCCACTGCTGCTCGGCGGGGCGGAGCGCACGGTCTCGCTGACCATGGCACCGGTCGGGCCGGAACGGGCACGCCGCCAGGTCGAGGCCGCGCGGACGGCCGAGGCCGCCGACGAGGAACTCCGCCGGCGGGCGGGGTTCCTGCCTACCGCCCGCCGGCGAAGGGAGGCGGAGGGCGTGGCACAGCGGGAGGCCGAGCTCGCCGACGGACACGCCGAGTTCCGCTTCTCCGGCTACGTCACCGTCTCGGGCCGCGATCGGGTCGCCCTCGAGGCGGCCTGCGCCGAGATCGAGCAACAGGGCCAGCAGGCGCGCCTCGACCTTCGCCGCCTCTTCGGACAGCAGGGGGCAGCCTTCACCTGGACCCTGCCCCTCGCTCGGGGGCTGGCGGCCGGCGGGCTGGGGGGCCCGGCGTGAGGCCGCCGCCGGCGCACCGGGCGACCACCGCGCACCTCCAGGCCATCTACCCTTTCGTCGCCGGAGCCGGCCTCGGCACGAGGGGGATCTACGTCGGGCGCGACTGCCTCGGCGGATCGTTCTGCTTCGACCCGTGGGAGCTCTACCGCGCCGGTCAGCTCACCAACCCGAACCTGATCATCCTCGGTCAGATCGGTCGCGGAAAGTCCACGTTCGTCAAGACGTTCCTGTGGCGCCAGCAGGTCTTCGGACGCCGTGCGTGGGTCGTCGACCCGAAGGGGGAGTACCGGCCGCTGGCGGAGGCAGCCGGGGGCACCACCCTGCGGCTCGCACCGGGAGGGGCGATCCGTCTGAACCCGCTCGATGGCCCCGGCGGCCCCGGTATCCCCGTGGGGATCGGCTCCGCCGATCGATCCGGGGTCCACCGCCGTGCCGAGTTGCTCTGTTCGCTTGCCGCGACGTCGCTTCGCCGGGATCTCGGTCCGGCGGAGCGCACGGCGGTGACCCTGGCGGTGGACGTCGCTGTTCACGGACATCCGGAGCCGACCGTGGGGCACGTCATTGCCGCGTTGCTCGACCCCGAGCCGGAGACGGCTGCCGAGGTCCGCACCGACGTGGCCGGGCTGGCTGCCGACGGGCGGCAGGTGGCGCTCGAGCTTCGCCGTCTGGTCGAAGGGGACCTCGCAGGAATGTTCGACGCACCCACCTCGCCCGGCATCGATCTCGACCGGCCCATAGTCGTCGTCGATCTCTCGGCGCTCCACGGCTCGCCGGCGCTCGGCATCCTCATGGCGTGCGCCACCGCCTGGCTCCAAGCCAGGCTCGCCCGACACGACGGCGTCGGGCGTCTGGTGGTCGTCGACGAAGCCTGGGCCATCATCCACGACCTGGCGATGGCCCGGTGGCTGCAGGCAGGTTTCAAGCTCTCCCGCGCGTTCGGCGTGGCGAACATGGCCGTCGTCCACCGTCTCTCGGACCTGCGTGCTGCGGGATCGGAAGGATCGGAGCAGCAGCGCCTGGCGGAGGGTCTGCTGTCCGATTCCGAGACCCGCGTCATCTTCGGCCAGCCACCCTCAGAGTTGGCCGAGGCGAAGGACCTCCTCGGATTGACGGCGACCGAGGCGGAACTACTGCCCCACCTGGCCCGCGGGATGGCGCTGTGGAAGGTCGGGGTGCGGTCGTTCCTGGTCGAGCACCGCCTGGCCGGCGCCGAGGCGAGGCTGGTTGACACGGACTCGGCGATGCGGACATGAGCCCGGTCGTGGTTCTCGCCGCTATCGGCTTTGCCTTTGCCCTTGCCGGCATGCTGATCCTCGGCCGGTGCCCGGGGCCTCCGAGCACGGCCGGCCGGCGGTCGGTCTCCGGTTCGGGGCCGGCAGCGAGGCCGGGACGCGGGATCCGAGCGGCCGGGATCGGAGGACGGCCCGCGGGGTTCCGCTCTCCGGCCCGGACCCCGCCGCCCGGGCGCAACCGTGCCCGCTGGGCCGGGCGGCGGGACCTGCGGAGCCTGTCGGTGCGACGCGCCGGCGGCGGGCGCCTCGTCATCGGCCGGAGCGGACGAACGATGGTCGCTACCGAGGCTCGCCACTCGGTGCTGGTCGTCGGGCCGACGCAGTCAGGAAAGACCACGGGTCTGGCGATCCCGGCGATCCTCGAATGGGAGGGTCCGGTCGTCGCCACCTCGGTCAAAGACGACCTCGGCGCCAGCACGCTGTCGTGGCGGGCGGGTCGCGGCGAGACCTGGGTCTTCGACCCGACCGCTTCCTCGGGGTTGCGACCGGCCGCGACCTGGTCCCCGCTGGCGGAGTCCGCCACGTGGAGCGGGGCGCAGCGAATGGCCTCCTGGTTGGTGGAGGCCACGCCGGCGAGAGGAGGGCTCTCCGACGGGGCCTTCTGGTACGCGGCGGCGGCCAAGTTGCTGGCGCCGCTGCTGCTGGCGGCCGCCTGTTCGGGCGGGACGATGGGCGACGTGGTGCGCTGGACCGATCTCGACGACTGCGAGGAACCGGCCCGACTCCTCTACGAGGAGGGCGAGGATGCGGCAGGCGTGGCGTTGGCCGCCTGCGCAGCGCGGGACGGCCGGGTTCGCAGCTCGGTGACGACCACGCTCGAGACCGTGCTCGGCCCGTTCGAGGACCCGGTGGTGGCGGCGGCCACGAACGGCTCCGTGATCGACCCCCACCGTCTGCTCGGCGGAGAGAACACGCTGTACCTCTGCGGGCCGAGCCACGAGCAGGCGAGAGTCCAGGGACTCTTCGCCGGCCTGGTGTCGGCGGTGGTGGCAGCCGCGATCGAGCGGGCCAACCGAAGTGGCGGGCCGCTCGACCCGCCCCTGCTCCTTGTCCTGGATGAGGCCGCCAACATTGCGCCGCTGCGGGATCTCGACACCCTGGCCTCCACGGGCGCCGGACTCGGCATCCAACTGCTTACCGTCTGCCAGGACCTCGCCCAGCTTGGGTACCGCTACGGGCCCGACCGCTCCCGAACCATCGCCAACAACCACCGGGCCAAGCTGATCCTCTCCGGAATCTCGGATCTGACGACACTCGACTTGATCTCCGGGCTGGCGGGAGAGGCAGCCGTACGGGAGGAGACGGTCTCGACCGACCTGCGCGACGGGCGGCGGACCCGGACGTTCTCCACCGCATTCCGCAGGTTGGTGACCCCGGACGAGCTCCGGCGGATCACGCCCGGCGACGGGGTGCTCGTCTACGGGCACCTACCGGCGGCTCGCGTTCGGCTCCGGCCCTGGTATCAGGACCGTTCACTCGCCTCCCGAGCTGGTCGTCGGACGAGCGTCACGCAAGGCGCGTAGCTCCGGAAGCGCCTCTTCGTCTTTTGTCCGCCCCGCCCGTTCCTTGGCGGCAATGATGTCGTCCAATGCGGCAGCGCGGATCTCGAATCCGTCGCCCGGCAGCGCGGTGGCGCGCTCGACGAGTTCCTCATAAGGCACCAGGCGCCCATCTCGATCCTCGAGCCCCGCGAGGACGTCGAACGGGCCGGCGTCGGTCATCCATGTGGTCATGCCCGCCATTTCCAAAGAGACCGCGTCAACCTGAACCGGCAGCTGGCGGGCCTCCTCGTCGCTCAACCCGGCGACTCGTAGACGAGCGCGAAGGTCCTGGAGCGCGGCGGCCAGCCGATCGAGATTGGCTCGCTCGCGCTGCACCACGCAGTCGGCGTCCTCCGTGGGGCGTTGTGCGCCGTAGCCGATGGCTGCCACGCCGCCCACCATCAGGTACTTGACGCCATGGCTGTCGAGGACCTCGATCAGGCGGCGGAGGTCGTAGGGCGCGTCAGGCGCCGACGTCGGCCGCTTGCTCCTGGGCTCGCCTCGCATCGAC